>NZ_JAUBUB010000024.1:0-64457 GCF_036705265.1 Microcoleus sp. B4-C2 | reverse complement strand
CCTTTTTGGACGGGCGGGACGCCCATCCCACAATAACAATTAAAATTGTAAGTTATTTAATTCGCGATCCTTAGAAGCTTTTAAACGCGGGACAGAGGATTAAGCCACAGCAGAATTGTCCGTTTTAATTCATTTAATTCTCGATACACTTCTTGTTTGACCCACTGCCCGATCGCGTCGAAGGGCGTAAAAATTTGACCCACAGGCCAGCTAACATCTTGCCCCAACGGCGTTTGATGGTTGCCGGCTAGAGTCTGAACTGTAATCATGTCGGGAAATCGTGCTTTTAGCAGTTTGGTCAACAGCAGGGTTTGGTCGATGTTGTCGCCGTTAAATTTGACTAAAAGATTGCGCCGGATTTGATAGCTATCTTGGACGAGGCGATTAGTCTCTTGTGGGGACGGGGTAAACTCGACGTTAAAGACGGGGGAAATTTGCTCCACGATCGGGATTGCTTCGGATGCCGCATAATTGTTGAAAGAAATCAGAATATTGCCTGCCCTTTCTATGTCAAATACAGAACCGATCAGCAAGTGCAGTTTGCATCCCATGCTGTGTCCCATACCGTAAATGGGGAGATAGGAAGATTTGAGCAATTTAGTGGCGCGCAGGCGATCGAGGGCATTTTCAAATTTGTTGAGGACATCGCGGGCGATCGCAATATGATCCAAAGTATTGACAAACGGCGTTGCGACTACAACATATCCTTGATTCCCCAAAGCCTCTAACAGCCAGCGATAGGTCACTTGCGGTGCTGTCGCCACAAATGCACCGCCGAGAAAATGCACGATCGCGATCGGTCTTGAAGGAATTAATACCCAATTGCCTGAAATTTCTTGCCAGTCCATAAATTCAATCTAATAATAAATAAAAAGGCGATCGTTCTCTGAAGGTAAAAGGCAGAATGTTGGATAAATTTTTGCTTTTATTTTCTGCATCAAAAAGGGGTTTGCTACCCATTTTTAAATTCCAAAAACTTTCTTTTTTACTTATACATTATTTATTCTAACTGTTGTGGGGGTAAATAGCACGGCTGGCGATCGCTGCTATTTGCAAGCTGTATAGGGTTGAAGCTAGTAACCGAATAAATCAAGGCTGACATCCGCGGCTTTCAAAGATTTGTATATCGTGTCCTATCGCACGGCTGCAAGGCGCTGTAGCTGGTATCGCGGGTAATTCACCCGACAGGATATTAACAGTCAAATACGGCTCCAAACCCCCAATATCGCGTATTAATCAGCCCCTGGGCGATCGGCTTCGATTCGGCTATACAACTATAACATCCTTTAGGACAGCCCCCCGATTTCAGACGATCGCTGGGGGTTTAATTCTGGCGAATGACCAATACCTTCTGCCGTTTGATGACTCAACTTTTCGTGAGTCTTCATCCATTTCCACTTGTTGACAGTAGCTTGAGGATTGAGCGCTGTGGTAGCGATGCCGTAAACAATAGTCGGCAAAACCTCCCGATTTAACCAACTTTGTCCCAGCTTTCTCATGTAGTGCAGTGCCAAAACTTCTCGAAATTTGTTAAGCCTTTGCAAAAGCGGCAAATTCTTAAAACATAACTCTTCGTACTCGTGGAGTGATAACTCTTTTTCTCCCCGCAAGCGCCGCAGTTGGTTTTCCTTGACACAATCAGAAGCTATGCGCTTTTTGAGCCAGTGCTTATCTGTGAGAGAGTTCCCTCTAATTCGATAATTTCCCAAAGGTTCTGTCGCCGCTAGCAAGCCATACTTTTGAGCAACTTTAGTAAATAATTCTGTATCTTCTCCTACCTCCCAATCTTCTGGAAACCCGCCTTCTTGGAGTAGAATAGAGCGATCGACTACAACAGAAGACGGGAAAACCCAAGGACTTTCGCCTGTCTCCTTAATCGCCTGCATTTCTGCTTTAGTTGTAGGATAGGTGGGAATATAACTCAACTTGTTGCCACGCTTGTCTAAATACCGCAAAGCGTGAGCGACAGCTTTGACTTCTGGATTGTCTGCGAGCATATTCAAACAAACTTCTAACTTATTGGGTTCCCAAGTATCGTCGCTGTCGATAAACGCTACATACTCGCCTGTGGCGCGATACATCATTAAATTTCTCGACTTAGAAACCCCGTAATTTTCGGGATTTCTGAAGTATTGAATTCTCGAATCTTGCTCTACCAGCTTAGCAGCAACTTTGTCAGTAGCGTCAGTAGAGCAGTCATCAACAATTAAAATTTCTAGATTCTTGTGGGTACCATTGAGTACGGAGGCAATTGTCTCGGCCAGAGTGTCGGCAGCATTGAATGCAGGAATGATGACGCTGACTTTTTGGCTGTTCATAACTTGCATTAAGGTGTGGTTTGGTAGTTGTTCGCCGAAGTATAGTCTCGAAGCAGACACTCTGACTCCTTTACGTGCAAGTACCTGTAGTCAGGAAACTTGCCTACATACTGCCAATATAACAGGTTTACCACGTCAGTGTTATCTACCATAAGGAGGCAACAGCCCTTAGCAGGCGGAGTGCAGACTATGATTTGGCGGCCAATTTTTTTGACACAAAGGCGACGGGTGCGAGGGATTGAGGGATTTTTCTGGGGACTGGAGTTGTCCTAAATTCGATCGCATCTTTTTTTTTTGTTAAATAGGACTTACCCAGAAAAACCCGGAATCACCCAAAATTATTGGTTTGAGAAGTATGCAGCTACACAAAAATTTGTTTCTGACTCAGTTCGATTTCTGTTAATAGCTAATCATATTTTTTCGACCGCCAAAACCGGGAATTTAGGAGTGTGAAACTTTACTACAGCAATCTTAAATCAGTTGTACAAATATGTAGGGGTAGTGCCAAGAATGCCTACCCCCAAGGATCGGGGCAACCGGGCGCGAGTTTTGGCCCTACAACACTTACACAATTCCTTGAGAATCGCTATACGAACCTAATTTAAAAACATCAGCAAAAATAGCATTTTCCTCCACCATTCTTCCCGCATCCGGCGAATCGTAAACCACTAACAGCGAATTCTGCCCTCCCAAATAGGGAAACAGGCTCAATCCCTCAGCATTGTCCGTACCCACCTTAAAAGGCAAGTCAAACAATACCTCCAAATCTCCCCCATCTTGCCCCGTAATACTGTCGCCCGATCGCCCTAAAATTCCCTTTAACCGAAAAACCCTCATCGCCCCAGATAAAGTCATCGTCGGCCCGGCTAAAACCATCAAATCTTCTCCATTCCAGCACAATTCTCGCACCCCCAAACCGTTCAAATCAACAAAATGTTTCTTGTACAATTTCTCTCCTTCCCCAATAGCCTTAAGCCTTAAAACTCCCGGTTCAGCCTCTTCAACTTCTATCTCTAAAATTATCGCCCAACCCCGCAGCACCGGCCCCCGCAAACCAAGAAAAATCCGATTTCCGCGCACCGCCAACCCTTCAATATCAAAGCCATTTTCTTTACTCGGAATCGGCACAGATAAATATAGACCGAGGTGGGTGTCATCTTTGAGCGCGTCTGTCAGCAAATTGCCTGTTTCTGTCCGCTGCAGGCATCCCACTGTCTGCTGAATTTCGGGATTGTCTGAATCGGGAATTGACTCGCACAAAATCCCGTCTTTCATAGGAATGCGCGCCAGTAAATAGCGGTTGACTTCTGTGACGATTTCTGCTAATCTTTCAATGTCTTTACCGGGGTCTTTGCCTTTAGCTTTCTTGCGTTTGGTGCTGTGAGAACCGACTAGCCAAAGATAATCGTTGCTGAAATCAATTCCTTCAATATCGATTTCAGATTCTCCAGATAAATCTATAAAATCTGCGATCGCAAATTTTTGATGTTCTCCAAAAATATGAGGGGCGACAGGCGACAAACGCTCGATCGAAGTCGTTTCATCGGAACCCAGCCACAAATGGCCGTCTGGAGTTAAAGCAACAGCGGATAAGTCTGTAATGATATCCGCGGCTTCGTTGGTGAATTGCAGCAGCAGCCGACCGAGCAAAAAAGATTCTGGCATAATTATTAGCACTAAAACTATTGTTATGGTCAGTCATTATAGCTAAATATGCTTAAAATTGATATCTTGCCACAGGTGTAATAGCTATAGTAGTAGGGTGTGTCATAACGGGAGATATTTGGGAGAATTAATCAGGCATCAACTGACGCACCATGGGATTAGGAAGGTGCGTCAGATGTATAGCAGGAGGCAGAAGGCAGAAGGCTTGAGGCAGGAAGCAGGAGGCAGAGGTAATCAGAGCAAGGGTTTCAGCAATCGATATCGTCGTAACCGCCAAGGCGGTGGCTATAAATTTTCCGAGAATAAATTAGATATGAACTGAGACACCCTAGAAATTAAGTTAATTGTCGATCGCGTCCCTTCGCCGCTGGCTGTAGCGTTTCAATTCATCAATTAAATGAGTATCGTTAGATGCTGTTCTCGCGCCCGCTTCCGCCGCCCAGCGCTTCAAATCTTCAATTTGCGATCGCGCGATCGCAGCTAAAGGTACTGTATCCTCGATCGACCTCAAAATATCCTCCGTCATCAAATCCCGGCGCTGTCCGTTTACAAACGTTCCAAAAGCCCGATACAACCCATCTATTACGACTTGTTCAATTTCTGCACCGCTAAAATTCTCAGCGCGTTTCGCCAAAACTCCCAAATCAAACTCGCGCAATCTAGTTGGCCGCAGTCGCTGCAAATGCACTTTAAAAATATCTTGCCTTTCCGATTCTGAGGGCAAATTTAAAAAGAAAATTTCATCAAACCTGCCCTTTCTCAGCAACTCTGCCGGCAAAATCCTGACGTTATTTGCAGTGGCGACAATAAACACCGGACTGGTTTTTTCCTGCATCCAAGTAATCAAACTGCCGAATACCCGGCGCGAAGTTCCCGAATCGCCGTCGCTGCCGCTGATAATGTTGCCGAAGGCTTTATCTATTTCATCGATCCACAAAACGCAAGGTGCGATCGCCTCTGCTAATTGTATCATTTGCCTGACGCGACTTTCGCTTTCCCCGACCACGCCGCCAAACAATCTCCCAGTATCCAATCGCAACAGTGGCAAACGCCATTCGCAAGCAATAGTTTTCGCAGATAAAGATTTGCCCGTTCCTTGAATTCCTACTAACAAAACTCCTTTCGGATTCGGTATGCCGTAGCGACGCGCTTCATCAGTAAAAGCATCTTGCCGCATCTTTACCCACTGTTTCAAATTCTCCAAGCCGCCCACACTTTTTAGGGATTCTCTGGAGTTAAAAAACTCCAAAATTCCCGTTTGGCGAATTGCTTGCTGTTTCTCCTCCAAAACTCCGTCAATATCTGACTCGTTAATTTGCTGTTTGGCGGCCAAAGCTTTAGCCAAAACCCGCCCGATTCTAGCGCGACTCAAACCCTGACAAGCTTTAACCAACTGTTCCCTTGCTAAACCGCTAACTTGCAACTGTTGCGGCTTTTCCACAACGTGGGAAATTAAACTGTCGATTTCTTGCACGTTGGGCAAAGGAAAATCAATTACTGTGACTTCTTCTTTCAATTCCTCCGGCAATTCCAGGGTGTGAGAAGTAAGAACTATAGTTTTTTTGCTGCGCTTCAATTCCCGCGTTAAATTCCGCAATTCCCGCACTACCGCCGCATTTTTTTCGGTGTATGGATATTTCAAAATTGGGTGCAAATCCCGCAGTACAAATATGGTATATTCTTCAACAGCAGTTTTGCTGACGCGATCGAGCGCCGCCATTACCGAACCTTTCCCAGAACCGTTATCCTCCCAGCCCCGCACAAGATCCCAGAACAACACCCGGCGCGCGGGAGTTACTTGCAGCGCTACTTGGGCAATTACGGCTTCGACTGGTTCTTCCTCCGCGCCGACAATGTACAGCAGCGAATAGCGGGCGCGAATCATCAAATCTAGTCGTTTTACCAGTGCCTCGAAATGGTTATTTTTACTGCCATTGACGACATCTAATTCTTTGGGGTTTGGGTAATTTTCTGTCATTTTATTGGATATCTTAAATATATATTCAACCTTATTAAATATTTTGTTTGCAGTTAGGACTTTAGTCCTTAAAAAGGATTTAACCGAACTAAAGGTTAGTAGTAAGGACTTTAGTCCTTAACAACTATTTAGCCGGACTAAAGTCCGTACTGCGAACGTTAAAATTATAACAGAATCGTGAGCAGTTGGCTACTTAGCAGCTTTTCGAGCTTGTTTCACCATTTCAATCAGAGTATGGTGAGCATCTTCGGCATCGGTTAAAGTGCGATCGAAATTTACTCTGACGGGCACTGTTTCGTCGTTGACTTTAGCGGTTAAATCCATGCCGTTGGCATCAATAGCGAGCATTTGAGCTTCTGTCGCCTCCGGTTTGCCGCCAAATGCTTGAGCGTACAGCACTACAGCACTAGCGTGGTCTTCGTTCATGTGAGTGCAGATGCGATCGCTAATCTCAGTGGAAAACTGTTCTGACATGGGGAGATTCCTCAGATGCAATATCGATCGATTGTACTGCGATCGGTACAAAGTTTTCAACCGCGATCAATTGCCTCAAGAGTTATGAGGGATAAATAACTAAATTCTATCCGCGTAAATCGGCGTTAATCTGCGGTTTTAAAAATGCCATCTTTCAACTATAATGATAAAACATTACTTTCTTAATAGTGCATAATCACATGAAAAAATCTAGCGCTTATATCGAACTACTCAAAACATTTCCGCCGCGACCCATAAGTGCTGAGGAGGAGTTAATGGCAACTCAAGAAGCGATCGACTCTTTGTTGGATAAAGGCGAACTGACTCCCGACGAACGCGACTATCTAAACGTACTTGGAACTCTCGTTTATGAATACGAGAAAACTTGAGAACCCATACCTGACATTTATGGGATAGAACTGTTAAAAGCTTTAATCGAAGAATTTGACCTGAGACAAAAAGACCTAGTTCCTATTTTTAAAACCGAGTCAATTGTCTCAGATATCCTCCATGAAAAGCGTAAACTTACAACTGAACACATACAAAAACTTGCAGAGTTTTTCAGTGTCTCGCCGGCTGTTTTCTTTCCAGTGCATCCAGTTAAAACAACTACTTGAATTGAGAAACATATTTTTGTTTGTAGTAAGGACTTTAGTCCAGAAACCCGGTTTTTACGATAACACGCATTGTCACCGAGAGATTCTCTAAAAACCCGGTTTCTTGAATCGGAGTGCCTAAATCCTGAGAATGCTTCCTTTTCATTGTTTCTTAAAGGCGAGACAGTTTATCATAATTAGCAACTAAATAGAATTTAAACAACCTGCCATGCTGTGGACACCCGGACAAATCCTCAAAACTCGCCCTTTCCGCATTGACACCATCCTGGGAATGGGGGGATTTGGCATGACTTACAAGGCCACACACTTGCAACTTAACTATCAAATTGTCCTCAAAACACCGAATCTAAGTTTGCAAAATGACCCGGAATACGCCAACTTTGTTCGCAGATTTATCCGCGAAGGGCAAATCTTAGCAAAATTTTGCCAAAACGCACATCCTGGAATTGTCCGCATTAGCGATTTGTTTGAGGAAAAAGGCCTTCACTGTTTGGTAATGGATTTAATCGTCGGTCAAAGTTTATTTGATACAGTACGGCAACGGGGGCGACTCCCGGATACAGAAGCAGTGGCAATTATCCGCCAAATTGGAGAAGCATTAAGTGATGTTCACCAAGCCGGAATAGTCCATCGAGATGCCCATCCAGGTAATATTATGTTGCGTCCCAACGGGCAAGCAGTATTAATTGATTTTGGTCTGGCAAGTGAATTAATGCCAACTGTTATTAGTAGCAGACATCCTCATAACCCTGCTTTTGCTCCTTGGGAACAGCATATCGAAGGTAGTGGTAAACCAACAGTTGATATTTATGCTTTAGCTGCATCTTTATATTATACAGTAACGGGAAAACCGCCAACAGCTTCCCTCAATCGGCAGTTTAGAAACGAAGCATTGCCACCTGCGAAAGATTTTGGGGTGAAGGATTGGGTGAGTTTAGCAATAGAAAAAGGGATGGCATCCGAACCACAACAGCGATCGCAGTCGATGAAAGATTGGTTGAGTTATCTCCGGGAACCGATTCCGCAAACGGTTGCGAGTGTTTCGGTACAGCTTAAATCAGCGCGGGGTGTTGACTATACTCGCCTGCGGGATTTATTGGCGGCGGGGAAGTGGAAAGAGGCGGATCAGGAAACAAACTGTGTCATGCTGAAAGCCGCTAAACGGGAGGTAGACGGTTGGTTAGATACGGAATCCATCAAAAATTTTCCTTGCGATGATTTACACATGATCGACCAGTTGTGGGTAAAGTATAGTCATGGTCGCTTTGGCTTTAGCGTCCAGAAAAAAATCTGGTTAGAAGTCGGTGGAAAATATGATTATGATGATGAGGCTGAACGCAAGCTGGCCGAGCGCGTTGGTTGGCGAAAAGGGCGCAAGTGGTTAGATTATGAAGACCTAACCTTTAATAATCACCAAGCACCGAGGGGCCACCTTCCTGTGAGCGTAGGTGGATTGGAATTGGTGGGTTGTTGGGAAGGGTGCGTGGAAGCATGGTATGATATTTCTGATTGGGCTAATAAAGCTATAATATGTAATCTATAGGGATTTCAGCTCTTTGTTAATTTGTTTATAGAACCTTTTTATACGAAATTTATGGTGAGTTAGCGAACATTAATGCAAATCCTATCAAAATATATATAGCTTAGATATGCCCTATGAAATAGAATTTACAACTGAATCTTTAGCAGACCTAAAACTTCTCAGACCTATCGATCGCAGTAAAGTAATCGATGCTATTGAAATCCATCTGATACACAACCCTACCCAAGAAAGTAAAAGCAGAATTAAACGTTTGCGGGAGATGGATAAACCGCAATATCGGCTGCGGGTAGATGAAATTCGTATTTTCTATGACGTTCGGGAGAATATTGTAGAAATTATCGCAATTGTTCCTAAATCACAAGCCGCTGAATGGCTGTTACGTGAAGGAAAAACTACAGAACCAACGGAGGAATAGATAATGAAAACTGTTACTTTGACTGACTTACAAACAAATGTCTCAAAATACCTCGAACTTGCAGAAGTAGAAGACATCATCATCTTGAAAGAAGGAAAACCAATTGGCGTATTGCGAGGTTTTTCTGATGAAGATGATGCCTTTGATTATGACTTAGAAAATCATCCCCTATTTAAAGAAAGAGTCAGGAAGTCTCGCCAGCAATTTCGAGAAGGAAAAGGCATTAGTTTAGAGGATGTCAAAGCTGAACTTCTCAAAGAGAATCTACTCTAAAATCGAGGCGTAATCATGCGTTATGCCATTGTCATTGAAAAAACACCTAATAACTATTCAGCATATCCGCCCGATTTACCCGGATGTGCAGCCACAGGTGCTACCCTTGCAGAAGTACAGCAGCAAATTAAAGAAGCGATCGAATTTCACTTAGAAGGGTTGCGAGAAGAAGGTTTACCCATTCCCGAACCAACTACTCTTTGTGAGTATGTAGAAGCATGGTAGTAGGGCAAAATATTTCATAGATTAAGTCGGCAAAATTCAATTATAATCTGCTCTAAAGAGGATGTTATCGAACGTTTCTTAGTCCAACAGTAACAACTATATCATTCCAAATCCGCAAGAGCTAATTTCAAGCAAGCACGAACCTCCTTGCAGTCACGTTCCGACAGATGACCAATTAGAACTAAGTTGGAAGATGGGGGTAGAGTGACAATAAAACTGCGAAAAACTGAAGCGACTCGTAAACCTGCTGCGGCCCAATCTTGGAGTATATAATCAGTTAAACCTAAAGCAGTGGTCTGTGTAGTAAGGAGTCCAGCTATGACATCAGAGCGAGTTGTGTTATAGGTAACTGATGATAGAATTACAGCCGGACGACGTTTAATGCCAGTGACACCAGGAAAATCTACTGTCACCACATCACCAGGATTAAAAGACACTATTACATCTCCTCATTTTCAGAAAAAATGGTTGCCGCGTACTGCAAAGAAAATGCCGTCACATCGAGTTTATCTTCCTCAGTCCAAGTCTCGCTTTCATCGACAACCGACAGATTTTGCTGCACCAAATCGTTGAGAATAAGAGTTGCCAAGCGCAGTCTATCCTTTGGTGAAAGGGTAGACAGAACGCGATCGTAAACTTCTCGAACAGTAGTTAACATAGCAAATCCTCTTGCTTCTTATCTTGTGGAACACTTAGGACAGGTTGATTTGATTATAGCTCAAAAATTTAATAAAATTATGCTATAATTAAGTTCTAATTTATAACCCCATATTCACCTATGCCAACTTTAACTGATATTGGCACTTTAATTATCCGCGATCCGCACCTTCGCGGTGGCATCCCTATTATTGCAGGTACTGCCACATCGGTGCAGCGAATCGTAGTCTTATACAAACAAGGTAATAGTGCTGAGGAAATAGCAGCGGATCTGGATCATCTCACCTTAGCGCAGGTTTATGCTGCACTGACTTATTATCACGCAAATCGAGCAGAAATAGAAGCAGATTTAGCGGCTGAACAAGCTGAATATGAACGTTTGGCAGCATTAAATCGGCTAAAAATGCAGAAGAAAGCATGAGCCAAATTCGTCTTTACTTAGATGAAGATTCACGAAGTAAAAAACTATTGCAAGCTTTACAAAGTCGTGGTGTAGATGTCATTACAGTTTCCGAAACAGGGATGTTATCTCGCAGCGATGAAGAGCAATTAATTTGGGCTTTTACTAATCAAAGGGTAATTTATAGTTTCAACATTAGGGATTTTTATAGAATCCATACCAATTGGCTAGAAAGAGGAGATTCTCATGCAGGAATTATTTTAGGACAGCAAAATTATTCAGTGGGAGAACAAATGCGTCGCCTTTTGAGTCTAATTTCTGCCAAATCAGCGGCAGAAATGCAAAATCAAATAGAGTTTATCAGTGCTTGGAGTGAAGAGTAAAGATATTATCGATCGAGATAATTAGAATCCCGACTTCTCCAAGAAGTCGGGGTTGTGAGTATTCTGGTTTGTGACTACAAACTGCACAGCCTAACTAAAAGATCGATCGTCAAACGGCAACTCATCAAACAGCGAATTAATATCAGCCTCAGAATTCGCAACAGGGGAATTAGCGCGAGATGCCGACGGCTTAACAGAATTCACCTGGGCTACCGATAACTTGGCGGCAGGTTCCGATTTCTGTAACTTAACTACAGGTAATTCTCCTCCATTTTCTCCATTTTTGCCCGTTTGATTCCACATCATCATTCCCAGCAAACCATCAACCAAACCACCACCACTACCGTTGCCTGTTACCGCAACATCCGGCACAACTCGCACGTTACGATCGCCTATAATTTGCATTAACTGCAAAGCCGTATAACCCGAACCTCCCAAAGCTACAACACCCGCGCGATAAGCTTCAGCTTGAGCATTTCCCTTCACCCGAATCGACTCTGCTTCGCCTTGAGCTTGTTTCACCTGAGAATTCGCTTTCAACTCAGAAATCTTCACGCCTTGTTCGGATTTTACCATCTCTTGTTGAATCTCAGCTAGCGCCGTTTCCCGCACCAATTGTTGCCGCTGAGTTTGTGCTAATTGCTGCACCTCATAAGTCTTGCACTGTTCCTCAGCAATTTTGCGATCTGTTTGAGTTTGCATCAACTCTGCAGGCGGCAAAATATCCCCGATTAAAGTATCAATTGCCTGCACGTCGTAGGTACGCAAAGCTGCTTTGATATACTCGGCGGCTTCCGCTTGCCTGCCGCTTCTTGCCGAGAGAAAATCTAATACAGAATAAGCTTGAGCCGAATTGCGGAAATAATTCCCAATTGTCGGCTGCAAAACATGGTCAACTAAATTCTGCATTGAGCCGACGCGAGAGATGACTTTTGGAGCATCCAAAGCGCCGACGTGAATAATCTGAGCTACTTCTAAATCAAAGGCAAAACCGTCTTGAGAACGCACGGTTAAAGACGGAATGCCTGTGCCGAACTCGCTATAAACTGCCGGAATGGCTGTTCATTCTTTGGATTTAGAACTTTTGGAGAGCTTACCCTCAAAAGGTTGAACTCCACTATTTGGATAGTTGTCATCACTGGGGCTAAAAATCCGCACCGCTGCTTCCGAAACGTAACGCATCGCGTTTGCCAAAGATTTAGAAAGATTCATAGAATCTGCCTCTCTTGTCTGAGTTCTGATACTTTTAATATTACTCTGATTTTGGGGCTGTGGATGAGTTTAGCAATATTTATTTGAATTACTTATTGGTCTGCAACATCGAAGCAAGCTGAAGGTTTAAGAAATTACGCATTTTTGGACGATCGACCTTTTGCTGGTAGATTATTTCCTCGCTCAACTCCAGCACTCGCGATCGCCCTCCCGACGGTCAGAAACCGGGTTTTCTAACTCTATTCAAAGGCTGCAACGAAATATTTTCGCAAAAAACCCGGAACGCTTGAGTGTTTGTGCTTAATTCTGAGTTTGTTAAATTCAATATTTATATTGAATTTACCATAATATTAATGTACAAATTAACCGAGATCCGCTATCAAAGGGCATTATAAGCGAATTTATCCGACAAATATCTGCAATCTTCATCAAATATTTACAAAAAGATATGGTGTTTGTCACTATAATTAAGAAAAAGAAGTTTGTCCGGGGTTTTTTTTATGAAAACTACCACAGAAAGCCTGCAGCTCACAGGTTTTGAAGAAATCTTAGAAGACCAGGAACTAACGGTTTCTTCAGCAGATTACAGCCTTTTGACCGATCTCTACCAGCTAACGATGGCCGCTTGTTACGTCGGGGAAGGGCTCGACGGGCGGGCCGCGAGTTTTGAGTTGTTCGCGCGCAGGCTGCCAGAAGGTTTTGGCTACGCGATCGCGATGGGTTTGGCTCAAGTTATCGATTATTTGGAGAAATTTCGGTTTTCTCAGTCGCAAATTGAGGCTTTGCAGTCCACTGGGATTTTTGCCGGCGCCCCGGAACGATTTTGGACTTTACTCGCCACAGCCCGTTTTACTGGCGATGTTTGGGCGGTGCCGGAGGGGACGGCGGTTTTTGCCAACGAGCCTCTGCTGCGAATTGAGGCTCCTCTGTGGCAGGCTCAGTTAGTGGAAACTTATTTATTGAATGCCATAAATTATCAAACTTTGATTGCGACGCGGGCAGCGCGGCTGCGGGATGTGGCGGGCCCGGAGGCTAAGTTGCTGGAATTCGGGACGCGCAGGGCTTTTGGGCCTCAAGCTGCTGTTTGGGCGGCTAGGGCTGCTCTGGCTGCGGGATTCGACGGAACTTCTAATGTTTTGGCTGCTTTGAAGTTGGGCCGCAAACCTGTCGGTACGATCGCCCATGCTTTGGTAATGGCTGTTGCCGCCCTCGAAGGCAGCGAGAATCAGGCGTTTGCAGCTTTTCACCGCTATTTTCCGGGGGCGCCACTGCTGATCGATACTTATGATACTGTGGGGGCGGCGCGGATGTTGGCCGATCGAGTAAACAGCGGTGAAATGCAGTTGGAAGGCGTGCGGCTGGATTCGGGCGATTTGGCGGTGCTGTCGCGGGAAGTTCGATCGATCCTGCCTGGGGTTCCAATTTTTGCTAGTGGCGATTTGGACGATCGAGAAATTGCTAAATTAAAAAGTAGCGGTGCTTGCATTGACGGTTACGGTTTGGGAACCAAGTTAGTCAGCGGTTCCCCTGTGAACGGTGTTTATAAGTTGGTGGAAATTGACGGAATTCCGGTGATGAAAGAGGCAAGCGGCAAGGTAACATATCCAGGAAGAAAGCAAATTTTTAGACATATTGAAAATGGGCAAATTCTCGGAGATTGTTTAGGATTGTCGGGAGAAAATATTCACAATTGCGATTCTTACTTACCATTAATGGAGTTGGTTTTCAAGGAGGGAAAACGAGTCAAGAACCAGGAAAGTTTGGAGGATATCGCCAAACGCACTGCTGCTTCTGTCGCCAGTCTTAGACCCGAAACTCGTCAACTTGACAACCCGATTTCGCCGTCAGTGGAAATTTCTACAGATTTGCAGAGTCTCACCGAAAAAACGAAAAAGAGTCAATCGATTTTAGATTTTAGATTTTAGATTGAAGTCAGTAGTCAGTAGTCAACAGTCAACAGTCAACAGTCAACAGTCAACAGTCAACAATTACCGATTCCCTATGCAGAAGATTGCTCTTTTTGGAACCAGTGCCGATCCACCAACAGCGGGACATAAAACAATTCTGAGTTGGCTTTCGCAACATTTTGATTGGGTAGCAGTTTGGGCGTCGGACAATCCTTTTAAGTCGCACCAAACTTCTCTAGAACACCGATCGGCAATGCTGCTGTTAATGATTCAAGAAATTAATTCGCCCAGACACAATCTTTGCTTGCATCCAGAACTCAGCAGTCCGAGGACTGTGGAAACTGTGGAACAAGCAAAATTGCTGTGGCCGAATGCAGATTTGACGCTGGTAATAGGTTCGGACTTGGTGGGGCAACTGTCTCGCTGGTACAAATTTGAACAATTGTTAAAACAAGTGGACTTGCTGATAGTACCGCGACCCGGTTATCCATCAGAACAATTAGATTTGTGGCAGTTGAGGCGCATGGGTGCAGAGGTGGCGATCGCATCTTTGAGTGCTCCCAATGTTTCTTCTACTTCCTATCGGGAAAAAGGAGACAGGGAAGCTCTGACTCCCACCATCGAAGATTACATCCATAGGGAGCATTTGTACGCATGGCACGAGGCACAAACAAGAGCGAGGGTTGCTCATTAGCTGACTTTAAAGTAGGAGTAGATAATGTTATTTTTTCCGTCGATACCGTGCAGAACCGCTTGTTGGTGCTGTTGCTAATGCGGCCAGACGAACCGTTTATCGATTCTTGGAGTCTTCCCGGTACTTTGGTGCGACACGGAGAGTCTCTTGAAAATGCGGCTTACCGGATTTTGTCTGAGAAAATTAGGGTAAAAAATTTGTATCTGGAGCAATTGTATACTTTCGGAGAACCGGGGCGCGATCCTCGGGAAATTACCAGGGGCGATCGCTATCTTTCGGTGAGTTATTTTGCTTTGGTTCGTTTTGAGGAAGCTGAGTTAATTGCTGGGAGTGTAGTCGCGGGTGTGGGCCACCGCGTCGGCGGCATTGCTTGGTATCCCGTGCAACAAGTTCCTAAGCTGGCCTTCGATCACAATCAAATTCTCGAATACGGATATCGGCGACTGCGTAACAAACTTGAATACAGCCCGGTAGCTTTTGAAGTGTTGCCGGAACTTTTTACTTTGAGCGATTTGTATCAACTTTATACAACTATTTTGGGGGAAAATTTTTCTGATTATTCTAATTTTAGAGCTCGATTGTTGAAATTGGGTTTTTTGTGCGATACCGGTGTTAAGGTTTCGCGCGGGGCGGGCCGCCCTGCTAGTTTGTACCGCTTTGATGCGACCGCTTTTGCTCCTTTCAAAAATAAGCCTCTGGTGTTTATCTAGCTGTTTATTGGATGACATTCGGGGAGCAATTTAGTAACATGAGAATAGAAGCTATTAAGGAGTACGGACTATGAAAGATCCAGATGAATGCGCTAATATTCACGAAGTTCGGGAGGAAATTGATATCATCGATCGAGAAGTGATCGAGGCTTTGAGCAAGAGATTTCAATACGTCATCGCTGCAGCAAGGTTCAAAACGAGTGAAGCTAGCGTTAAATCGTTCGATCGCTTTCACGATATGTTACAGCAGCGGCGCGAGTGGGCTCAACAATCGGGTTTGAATCCTGATGTGGTTGAAAATATTTACCGGGATTTGGTAAATTATTATATTGAGGAAGAGTTGAAACATTACAAATCAAAGTAATCTTTCGCTACATTCAAATCTAGGACTATAGGAAAGTAAGTCCGCGCGGGCGGACTGTTAGCAATATTTATTAAGTGATTTGGTAATATGAAAATTGCGATCGCACAACTCAATCCTACTATTGGTGATATCTTTGGCAACTCCAACCTAATTCTGGAGGCTGCGAAAAAAGCTGAGGTTGAGGGCGCAAACTTATTGCTAACACCGGAACTTTCCCTGATCGGTTATCCGCCGCGCGATTTGTTAATCAATCCGAGTTTCATTGCAGATGCAGGTGCACAGTTGCTGCAACTAGCGCAAGCTTTGCCGCCGGAGTTGGCAGTCATAGCAGGCACTGCCTTACCTAATGCTAATGCTGTTCAACTAGGCGGAAAATCCTTGTTTAATAGCGCTGTTTTGTTGCAAAATGGCGTGGTCAAACAAGTTTTTCATAAACGCTTGTTGCCTACTTATGATGTATTTGATGAAGATAGATATTTTGAACCGGGAGAAAACAGCAATTACTTTTCTATTGGCGAAGTCAAAATCGGCGTGACAATCTGTGAAGATTTGTGGAACAATGAGGAGTTTTGGGGTAAACGCAGTTACGCGGGCGATCCTGTTTCCGATTTGGCAAAATTGGGTGTAGATTTAGTGGTGAATTTGTCGGCATCGCCTTATTCTGCTCTGAAGCGGGGAGTGCGATCGGCGATGTTGCAGCACAGCGTCATCCGCTGCGGGATACCGATTATTTATGCTAATCAAATAGGAGGAAATGACGATATTATTTTTGACGGCAGCAGTTTTGCTGTGAATCGAAAGGGTGATTTAATTCAGGTATTAGCTTCTTTTGAAACGGATTTTGCGGTGCTGGAATATGATGCAGCTAAACAAGATTTAGTTGCCAGCGGGAACGGGCAAGATGCCCGTTCCACAACTGATTTGGGATTAGGTGAAGGACGACAAAAACTAGGTTCGATCGGCAGTGGCGTTGGCAGCGGCGGGAACGGGCATCTTGCCCGTTCCACAACTGATTTGAGTTTTTATCCGGCAGAAGGAGATGCCGAAATTTGGGCGGCTTTGGTTTTGGGAGTGCGAGATTATGTTCGCAAGTGCGGTTTTTCTAAGGTTGTACTCGGTTTGAGTGGCGGGATAGATTCGGCTTTGGTGGCTGCGATCGCCAGTTGCGCGATCGGGCCCGAAAATGTTCTAGGGGTGTTGATGCCTTCTCCTTATAGTTCGGATCATTCGGTTAATGATGCTTTGGAATTAGCCCGAAATCTGGGCATCGCGATCGAAATGTTGTCGATCGACGATTTGATGAAAACTTACGATCGCACTCTCGCCGATTTGTTTGTCAACACAACTTTCGGCATTGCTGAGGAAAATATTCAATCGCGGATTCGAGGCAATCTGTTGATGGCAATTTCTAATAAGTTCGGACATTTGCTACTTTCGACTGGCAATAAGTCGGAAATGGCGGTGGGTTACTGCACCCTCTACGGCGATATGAATGGGGGATTGGCGGTGATTTCCGATGTGCCGAAAACTCGCGTTTATTCGCTTTGTAGGTGGCTGAATTCTGGCGGATATGTAGGGGCGGTGCCCCCGTGCCCGCCCTCTCCCTACCCACCCCCGTACCCGCCCCTGGGAAAGGAAATTATTCCGGTTAATATTATTACTAAACCGCCTAGTGCTGAACTGAAACCGGGGCAAGTTGACCAAGATTCTTTGCCGGATTACGATGTTTTGGATGACATCTTGCAGCGGTCGATCGAACATCACGAATCGGTTCAACAAATTATCGCTGCCGGACACGATGAAGCGGTGGTTAAACGTGTAGTAAAATTAGTCAGGCAAGCGGAGTTTAAGCGGCGGCAAGCAGCCCCAGGTTTGAAAATTAGCGATCGAGCTTTTGGTACCGGTTGGCGGATGCCGATCGCCAAATCTTCCTTCTATTAAACCCATCCTTAAACGCAAAATGGTTAACATCGACGGTACTTTCGGCTTCGATTTTCTCGCGGGAACTCTCAGCAACGATACGATAAGAGGATTTGCGGGTAATGATACTATTCAAGGTTTGGGGGGAAACGACCGAATTTTTGGCGATCGGGAAAATGACTTGCTAGCAGGAAATGAAGGCGCTGATACGCTGTCGGGTGGTCAGGGAAGCGATACAATCTATGGAGGACAAGGTGAAGATGGGATTTTTGGCGATCGGGGTAACGATTTGCTAATAGGCGGCGAAGGTAGGGATATCTTGACAGGAGGGGCAGGCGATGATTTATTTGTGATTGAAAGAACCGCCGCCGCATCAACTATTACGGAAGCCGATATAATTACAGATTTTGGCAACGGCAATGATAAAATTGTCTTGACCGAAGGCATGAAGTTTAGCGATTTAGAGCTTTCTGTTTCTGACAACCAAACTATTATGAAAGATAAAAACTCTGGTAATTATTTAGGAGTTGTTTTGGGAAACTCTAATCTGACTGAATCAAACTTTATGTCGCTGTTTGGCGGACTAGATATGGGTCAACTTTTGCCAATTTCTGTTAACACGATTATAGCCGATCGCGCGTTAGCGGAGCCCTCGCAGAGGATCGGACTGGAAGTGGCGCAAACTCCCCAAGAACAAGCCACAGGTTTAATGTTTCGCACAGAATTGCCGGATGACAGGGGAATGCTTTTTCCCATCGAACCCGCGCGAAACGTGCGTTTCTGGATGAAAAACGTGTTTATTGAGCTCGATATGGTTTTTCTGCGGGAAGGCGTCGTGCAGGCGATAATTCCTAACGTACCGCCGTGTTTGAGCGAAACCTGCCCCAACTACGGCCCGGATGTTCCCGTTGACGGAGTGATCGAACTCAGAGGCGGAAGGGCGGCCCAATTGGGATTGAAAGTGGGCGATCGGATTCCCAATTTACCCTAAAAGGTAGATGATATCATGTCTGTTTGATTCGGACTTGTATGATATTAAATTTTGTAGGGGCGGGTTCACAAACAATAATTGCCCATAATCTACAATATAATAAACCCGCCCCCGCCCATACTACCGGACATGATATGATTTTATCGCAGCATTAAACATTTGTGCATCCCATGAATCCTATTGAATTAAAAATAATCCCCCATCAAACTCAAGACGGTTTAGCTTACCAACATTTGCGCTTGCGAATTACAACTCAAGACGGTATCATCACACCAGATGATTTACAAGGTTTGAAACTTCCTCAAGACGTTCAATTGAGCCAAGGAATTGTCATTGAAGGTAGAGGAGCAATTTGGCTGTACGGGTATTTAGTACACGAATGTCATCCTGCAGCTTGGGTGGGATGTTACGATCCGCGATTAGAAGGTGCGGTGGTAGTAGCGACGCACAAGCACGAGGTATCTGTTGGACAGGTATTAAAATTGAGTTTACCAAGCGATTAAGACTCTCCTGAGTTTTAGGTGATAATAAATAAAAATAAAACTTCCCGTAGTGGGGGAATCTTACCTGCCTTAGCGACTGTGAATTTCTTACTCCCTCCCCTTGCTAAGGGGAGGGTTGGGGTGGGGTAAAAAATTTACGAGTCATTTAGCATTGCTATAGCTGCCTCAGAAGATTATTAGCCACAGATGCACGCACAGCAATCCGTATAAATTCACAAAACATCTGCGCTGTTTAGCGTGCAGTTGGTGTTGTCATGCACCTTACTGAATCCGCACTAAGGCAAAAAAATAGTTTGACGGGCAATATACTATTGTTAGTTGTTATTTCTTAGTTATTAATTATGGCAAATTACAGAACTGTATTGTTGTTCAATAGTCTAACTTTAGTGCTAGTTGGGCTAGTGACGGCGTGTCTGAGTTTATTCGGTTCTTCAGTAAAAGGGTTATTTTTGCCGCCTTGTTCTGCCACGTATCCGGGTGCAGGTTTCTTTTTCTTGGCGTTTCAAATGTTATTTTATTTATCGGTAATGGTGTGCGCTTTTACCTTTGGATTGCTGAGAATTATTCAACCCGATCGCCCCGAAAATCGATTTATTTTATATTCGGCACTGTTTGCAGGTTGCTTTCTGTGCAATGAAGTTTTTCGCACCCACGTTCATCTGGGACGTGCGGGTTTTCCGAAAGTTACAATTGTCATATTTTACGCGGTGCTGGCAATTGCATATGGATTAGCTTTTCGGAGACAAATTCGCTCGACTCCCTATCCTTTACTGCTGAGTGGCGTTGGTTTGTTATTTGTTGCCTTTTTTGCAGAAGCGCTGCCTTTAAAAAACGAGATCATTTCGAGCTTACTGGAGGGAATACCGAAACTGTTGAGCGGGATTAATATTGCACTTTATTTTTGGTTTTTGTGTCAGGGTTTGATAGTGCGATCGCTTGTTGCAGGTGGCGGCAAAGCCGGAGGAAATTGAATTTCACCACCAATTATTTCAGGAGTATATCAGACCCGCTCGATCGCTGATAATATACGTAGGTTGGGTTGAACGAAGTGAAACCCAACTCCAGATATGTAGGTTGGCTTTAACGAAGCGTTGGAGTTGGGTTTCGTTCCTCAACCCAACCTACATATCTACTATGCTACGAACTTATATCAAAACAAAAAGTACCGCTGGGCCATTGGCAAAACAGTTGCCGGTTCGCAAGTTAACAATTCCCCATCCGCCCTGACTTCATAAGTTTCTGGATCGACTTCCATTTGTGGCAAATAATCGTTGAGTTTCATGTCTCTTTTGCTAATTTGTCGTGTGCCGGAAACTGCTACAGTGGGCTTTTGCAAACCTAGCTGTGCGGCAATACCTCGATCGCGCGCCGCCTGCGAAACGAATGTCAGACAAGTCGCCCCAATCGCACCGCCAAAGCTGCCAAACATCGGCCTCATGTGCACCGGTTGCGGCGTCGGAATGCTGGCGTTAGCATCTCCCATCTGCCCGTAGGCGATCGCCCCTCCTTTAATTACCAGTTCCGGTTTCACCCCAAAAAAAGCCGGCCGCCACAAACACAAATCCGCCAATTTCCCCTCTTCCACCGAACCGACATACTGACTAATTCCGTGAGTAATCGCCGGATTAATTGTATATTTTGCAATATACCGCTTCACCCTAAAATTATCATTAATCCCCTCTGTTTCCCCCCCTTGATAAGGGGGGGTTATCCCTCTTGTTTCCCCCCCTTGATAAGGGGGGGTTATCCCTCTTGTTTCCCCCCCTTGGTAAGGGGGGGTTAGGGGGGGTAAATTCCCCCGCTGCACTTTCATTTTATGTGCCGTTTGCCAAGTCCGAATAATCACCTCTCCCACTCTTCCCATCGCCTGCGAGTCAGAAGAAATCATACTAAACGCACCTAAATCGTGCAAAATATCCTCAGCAGCAATAGTTTCCCTTCTAATTCTCGACTCAGCAAAAGCCACATCTTCAGGAATGCCTCGATCCAAATGGTGGCAAACCATCAACATATCTAAATGTTCTTCTAAAGTATTGACAGTGTAAGGGCGAGTCGGGTTAGTTGACGAGGGCAAAACATTAGCTTGGCCGCACACTTTAATAATATCCGGTGCGTGTCCGCCGCCAGCACCTTCAGTGTGGTAAGTGTGAATAGCGCGATTTTTAAATGCGGCAATTGTGGCTTCGACAAATCCCGCTTCATTGAGAGTATCGGTGTGAATTGCAACTTGCACATCGTACTCGTCAGCTACACTCAAACAAGTGTCGATCGTTGCTGGTGTAGTTCCCCAATCTTCGTGGAGTTTCAAACCCATTGCACCGGCGAAGATTTGTTCAATTAATCCTTGGGGTTGACTGCTATTTCCTTTACCTAAAAACCCTAGATTTACGGGGAAAGCGTCGGCTGCTTGCAGCATTCGGTACATATGCCAAGGCCCAGGAGTGCAAGTTGTGGCGTTTGTACCCGTTGCAGGGCCAGTGCCGCCGCCGATCATTGTCGTGATTCCAGAGGCGATCGCCACTTCTATTTGTTGCGGGCAAATAAAGTGAATGTGAGAGTCAATTCCCCCAGCGGTGAGAATCATTCCTTCACCGGCAATTACTTCAGTACCAGGCCCGATAATAATATCTACCCTATCTTGAATATAAGGATTTCCGGCTTTACCAATTTTGTAAATTTTGCCGTCTTTAATGCCTACATCTGCTTTAACAATTCCCCACCAGTCTAATATTAAAGCATTAGTAATTACCGTGTCAACAGCGCCGTCTGCATTAGAAATCGGCGATTGTCCCATGCCATCTCGGATGACTTTGCCACCGCCAAATTTAACTTCATCCCCGTAGGTTGTGAAGTCTTGTTCAACTTCTATGAATAATTCTGTATCGGCTAACCGGACGCGATCGCCCACAGTCGGCCCGAAGGTTTCCGCGTAGGCGCGGCGATCCATTCTGTAACTCATATTAATTAGCTCCTTACTTGATTTAATTTTCCCACAAACTGGTTCACCTGTTCTTCTGTTTTAAAGAATCCTTCACCAATTGAACCAAAGAAATCATCTTGTGCTATTTCTTGATAGTTAGGTAACAAATTAGCCAACTCTTCTACATCAATGTTTAAATAGTTTGACAATCTATCTATGTATACCTTAAACTTTAGACCCTCCCTAGGCGTGCTTTCAGTTAACAAAATATTGAAGATAACTTGGCTATTTTGACTTGTTCCTCTCAATGCCAGACCTCTTGTTGTTGTATTTATCCAAAATATTTGTGGTATAATTTCGTTGTAAAGTAGTCTATACACTTTTCCAACTTCATTGCTCTCTGCTATTTCAATTAATTCTTCCAGGGTCAAGTTGGGCTTTCTTTTTGATATTATATTTACAGGTTTTATTTCAGCCTCAATCAAGAATTTTCTTGCTAGTAACTCTCTACCACTAGAGTCACAGAAATACTGGAATGTTGCGACATTGATTCTCACACCATAAGTTTCTAATAAGTATTTAATAATCCTTTCAGAACTACTATCAATCTGTGCAGCTACAATTATAATGTTGTGCTGAGCATTCAAAATATCAGGGAATTCTGAGCTAAATTTATCACAAAAAGCCTTTTCTAAGTTACTGCCATTTTTAGTCCGTAAATAAGCATTGGCAATTTCTCTAACTCTCTCGTTTGACAAATCCTTAACCCATGAGGCGTAATCCAAGGCTTGTGCTGTTACTTCTCTTGATGTTTTGTCCTTCTTTAACTCAACAATGACTAAATCTCCGTTCCTATCTATACATAAAAGATCAAGTTGTCCACCATAATCAGTAATCACTTGCCGACCAATTACCAAGAGATCATCTGCTAGGATTGAAATATCATTATCTAGCCAGGTTTCTAAACGAGATTCTAAGTCTAACTTAGATTGGGTAATTTCCTTCAATTTATCCTTTGATATTTCCCACAATCTAATTTGATCGGGCATATCGAATTATACTCCTACTAATTATTCTTTTTAAGTTCTGCCAAAAAGTCTCGTCCCTCTAAAAACCTCATTCATCTAACATACCGTTCACTTTTCCATTAAAGCCGTAGACTTCACGACTACCTACAAAAGGTACTAATTGCACTTCCCTTTCATCTCCAGGTTCAAATCTAACTGCTGTTCCCGCCGGAATATCCAATCGCATTCCTTTTGCTTGTTCTCGATTAAATTCTAAGGCTTCGTTAGCTTCGTAAAAATGGTAGTGGGAACCGACTTGTATCGGGCGATCGCCCGTATTCCCTACCAGCATTCGCACCGTTTGGCGATCGGCATTTAATTCTATTTCGCCTGCTGAAACAATCATTTCTCCTGGAATCATCTTTTCCTCCTATGAGTTTCTGCGGTTTATTTTTTAACGGATCGGATCGTGTACTGTTACCAACTTAGTTCCGTCGGGAAAAGTCGCCTCAACCTGGACTTCATGCACCATTTCCGGTATCCCTTCCATCACATCTTCCCGCGTCAGGAGAGTTGTTCCATAACTCATTAAATCGGCGACGGTGAGGCCGTCTCTTGCTCCTTCTAAAATGGCTGCGGAAATGTAGGCTAGTGCTTCGGGATAGTTTAATTTTAAACCTCTTTGTTTCCGGCGCTCTGCTACCAGGGCTGCGGTGAAAATCAGCAGTTTGTCTTTTTCTTGGGGGGTGAGTTGCATTTTTATTCTGGTAAGTGCGATCGCATTATTTGGTTATGATATCGTTTACGGTTGTTTCTGAATGATTAAACCGCAAAGGGCGCAGAGTCAGAGAAGAGAGAGAGGAATAATCTAGTTAGGAGGGCAACTATATATTGAAACTCAAAGATCATCCTATTTTATCCAAACTCGGGGCAAACAGCAAGGGCCTTGTGAAAAAGACAAGCGCAGCAATTGCCAAATGTTGACAAACCAGTCTCTAGCTGCGGTGGTTGATGTACCGCGATATCGGCACAGCAAACCGTTAGGAATACGAGTGACGCCGACGGTGGAATTACCAGGATAAATTGTTGCCTCAGATGGCAAAGAGCGCACTTTCTCCACCAGTTCCGCTGTAACAGATTCGCCTACCCAAGCGAGGGTGGCGACTACGGGTTTTCCTGCGAGGCCGTGAGGACTTTCGAGCATTTTTTCTCCTCCTTTGAGCAATTGTCTGTCAATCCATAAAGGACTGTTTTGTTGCCAGACTTCGGTGTGCGATCGCCATTCTCCAGACAAGAACTTTTCGCCCCTAGCACTGCGTCCAAATCTGGTAATTTCCCACAGTAAAATCCTCGCTGTTGGTGCTAATTCTACCCGCAAATTTTGCCGATATATTGCGCCGTCAAAAACTATTGTTTCCTGTGGCAGCCATTCTAAATTAGCACCGGTTTCTAGTTGAATGTCAATATTTTGTTGTGATTCTAGTCCGCTGCTGCGATAGATTTTACCAGCGGCGGCCGTGGTAATCAAGGCTTTGGCGTTGGGTTGGAGGTGAAAATGGCTGGAAAGTCGATCGCCCCCGACAACTCCCCCAGCCGTGTGCAAGATGACGCTGTGGCAAATCTCTTTCCCTTCAGGATAAAACGGGCGCTGCACCTTGAGGGGCGCTTGCATTTGATTGTGAATAATTTGAGTTGCACCGCTGCGGTTAGCGTAGGCTAAATTGAGGTGGCCGTGCCATCCAGTTTGAATGTTATTTGTAGGTGTTTCAGTCGATTTTTGAATCACAGATTTTTGGGAGTTAATAATAAAGATTATTAACTATATAGTATTACTACCCGCTACCCAACATTCCGCCAGGGAATTAATTCCCTGGCTCACAGCTAAAGTCCTCTGAAAGAGGACTAAATAAATAGTATCAAATTTTTTGGAAAAAAATAACATATTCTTTCCAGTCCTCTTCAGAGGACTTTAGCTATTAGACAGGGACTTCAGTCCCTGGCGGGCTATGACAAAAGATAACACTAATACAAGATATCAGATTATACTAATTAATATGCGTTTTAAATTATCCTCCCATGCCAGCAACCCCTGAAAGCCTCCAAAAATTCGTCACCTACTGCCAACAACACATTACAGGCGATGAAAAAGGACAAGCACAAGTATTTTTAGACCGATTCTTCCAGGCTTTCGGCCACGATGGGGCATTAGAAGCCGGCGCAACCTATGAGGAACGGATAGAGAAAAGTAGCAAAAAAGGTCAAATGGGATTTGCTGATTTGGTGTGGAAAAAGCACGTTTTGATTGAAATGAAAAAGCGCGGTGAAGATTTGACTAAAAGAGAACACCGCACCCAAACAGAACGCTATTATATTCGCCTCAAAAAAGACGATCGCCCGCGCTACGTAATGATGTGCAATTTTGACGAGTTTCACATTTACGATTTCGACCTTCAGCCGGATCAGCCTGTAGACATTATATCCCTAAAGCAATTGCCCGCGCGATCGCCCGCTTTTGCCTTCATGGAATCTACCAGCCGCCGCCCCATATTCAAAAACAACCAAGTCGAGATTACCGAAAAAGCTGCTAGCAGAATGGGGATGCTACTGGAAATGCTAATCGATCGCGGAAAAGAGCGCAAATTTGCTAAATTTAATCAGTTTCAGGCCCAGCGATTTGTGTTGCAATGCGTCTTAGCAATGTTTGCCGAAGATAGGGGACTTTTGCCGTCGGCACTCTTTACTCGCTGCGTCAAAGATTGCCTAGAAGGAGCAAGTTCTTACGATGTCTTGGGCGGCTTATTTCAAGCAATGAATCAGCAGGGAGTCACGCCCGCAGGACGTTATGAAGGAGTCGAGTATTTCAACGGCGGATTATTTTCGGAAATACACCCCATTGAACTGCAACAGGGAGAGTTGAAAATATTAGAAGTTTGTGCCGAACAAAATTGGAGTCAGGTACGCCCTTCTATTTTTGGTAATATCTTTGAATCGGCTTTGAAAACAGATAAAAAACAGCGCCGCGCTTACGGGATTCACTTTACTACAGAGGGAGACATTCGCCGCATTGTTTTGCCCACAATTAGCTATTACTGGGAAGAGCGAATTAACGCTGCAAATACCGTAGCCAAACTGCAAAATTTGCACCAAGAATTAGGTCGCTATCGCGTCCTAGATCCGGCTTGCGGTTCGGGTAATTTTCTGTATGTAGCTTATCAGGAACTCAAGCAAGTTGAAAAGTTACTTTTAGATAAGCTAAACGAGTTCGACGGTACAAGAGGTTATATGAATTTAGTCACGCCGCAGCAATTTTACGGCATGGATATTAACTCGTTTGCAGTGGAGTTGGCGCGGGTGACGTTGATGATTGGCCGCAAGGTGGCGATCGATAATTTGGGATTGAAAGAACCTTCTCTGCCTTTAGATACTTTGGATAAAAATATTGTCTGTGCTGATGCTTTATTTACTGATTGGGTGAAGGCTGACGCGATTATCGGCAATCCTCCGTTTTTAGGCGGAAAGCACATGAGGATTGCCCTGGGAGATGAATATATTGACCGAGTGTTTAAACGCTTTCCTGATGTGAAAGATTCGGTTGATTTTTGTGCTTATTGGTTTCGCATTGCTCACAATAATTTAGAACTCAATGGCAGGGCTGGTTTAGTTGCTACTAATTCAATCAGTCAAGGTAAAAGTCGTGCTGCTGCTTTAGATTATGTCGCGCAAAATAGCGGTCACATTTATGCAGCCGTTTCTACTCAGCCTTGGTCGGGGGAAGCTAAGGTTCATGTTAGTTTGATTAACTGGAGCAAGGAAAAGCAGAAAGTTTACTATTTAGATAACCTCGTGGTTTCAAGTATTAACTCTTCACTACAAGCTACAATTGATGTTTCTCAATCTTCCAGATTGTTAGCGAATTTAAACAAATGCTTTCAAGGCGTGATTCCAGTGGGAATGGGATTCATTGTTACTCAACAACAGGTTAATGATTGGATTAAAGCTAATGCGAAAAATCAAGAGGTTATTAAACTTTTTTCAATGGGGGCAAATCTAGCAAAAACTCCTAATTGTAAGCCGGAACGCTGGATTATTGATTTTAATGATATGAGTATGGAAGAAGCTAGCAATTACGAACTACCATTACAGCATATTAGGATTCATGTTAAACCTGAACGCGAGCAAAACCGCGAAGCTATTCTGCGAGAAAAGTGGTGGAGATTTAAGCGTACTAATCAAGGAATGAGAAAGGCGATCGCCCCTTTATCTCACTACTTCACTGTACCGAGAGTCTCAAAGTGGGCTATCTTCATTCCCGCTCCCGTTAGTTGGCTACCAGGAGACAAATCAGTAGTTGTTGCCTCAGAAGACTTTTATATTCTCGGCATTCTCTCATCTAACATTCACCGAATTTGGATGCACGCTCAAAAATCAACTCTCAAAGGAGATATCGCATACACCCACAATACCTGCTTTGAAACTTTCCCATTTCCCCAGACACCGACTCGTAAATCAGTAGAGCAAATTCGGGCAACGGCGGTCGAATTGCATCAATACCGCACTCAACAAATGTCCGCAAAGCAGTGGGGAATTACTCAACTTTACAATAAATTTTTTGAAGAACCCACAAGTCAACTTTATAAACTTCATGAAGCGCTCGATCGCGAATGTAATGCAGCTTATGGATTTACTGACAGCGACGATATTTTAGCAAAAGTGCTGGAATTAAACCTAGAAGTGGCAGAAAAAGAAAAACGGGGAGAGCCGGTAGTTGGGGCTTGTGTTCCAACTGACTACAAATACTAATCGCTCTTATCATAACTTTTGTAAATTTGCGTATAATCACATAGATTGTTGATATAGATCACAAACACTCTAGTCGAAAAAGAGAGATACTAGGGGAAGCCTTGAGTCTTGAGTTGTGATTTTTGAGTTAAAAATTTAAAATTTAAAAATTAAACACTCAAAACAGCTTTCTGCTTTCAGCATAAGTGCCTTCTGCATTTATTCGCTCAATTACTCCTGATTGTTTTGGGAGGAGCTTTCAATGTTATTATTTACCCACACTCAGCCCCAAGATAGCA
This sequence comes from Microcoleus sp. B4-C2, assembly GCF_036705265.1. Classification (NCBI taxonomy): domain Bacteria; kingdom Bacillati; phylum Cyanobacteriota; class Cyanophyceae; order Oscillatoriales; family Microcoleaceae; genus Microcoleus; species Microcoleus sp. B4-C2. The sequence continues at coordinate 36,203 of NZ_JAUBUB010000024.1, read as the reverse complement.
AAGTAGAGCAAGAACACTCTGCTAAAAAAACCTTGTTACACCATTCAAACATTAATATAAGTTGGCTAAAAGGACGATTCAACTATTTGCGGATCGGTCAAAAAATCAGCTATGGCTATGCTTTAGCTATCGGCATAGCGATTTTGGGAACTGGTGCGGGACTGAGATTGGGAGACTACTTTCACAAGCAAGCTTTAGTTCAGGTAAATGTTGCTGGGCAGCAGCAGCAACTGCTGCAAAATTTGCAAAATACCGTATTTGAAGCCCGATCGCACGCGGCGAGATTGCCAGTCGTTTTGGGAAACGCCGTGTGGCTGCAATACGAACACGATCGCTTTGTCGGGCAAATCAATCAGGCCAAAATCCTGATTTCAGAACTTGAATCTTTCGCACGAGAACATCCCAAGAGACTAGCAACAGAAGAGGCAGCATTGCACGCTATATTGAAGAAATCTGCCCTCGTCATTGATTACTACGGTCAGCTAATTAAATTGCAGTTAAAAGAAGCGGAAGTTTGGAATTTGCCCCCCAACAGCATCGAGTCCGCACAGCTACAAATGTTGAGGACTAGCAGCGGCCAAGAGGCGATCGTACTAGATAACCTCGCTCAACGTTTAACTGAGCTAATTTCTCAAGTAGAAATTCACAAACAGGAAGGAACCCAAGCATTAGAAGAATCTGAAAATTTGCGAAACCGAATTATTCTCGGAAGTATGCTAATTTCAGCACTCATCGCCGCGGCGCTAGCGGACAAAACCAGCCGCGCGATCGCCCAACCCCTCGAAACCGTCACTAATGTCGCTCAGCAAGTCGCTCGCGAATCGAATTTTAACCTGCAAGTACCAGTCACAACCGACGACGAAATAGGAGTTTTAGCTGTCTCTTTCAATCAATTGATTCAGCGAGTTAGTGAGTATACAAAAGAACTCAAAGAAACTCAATCCCAATTAATTCAAACCGAAAAAATGTCATCTCTCGGTCAAATGGTGGCAGGGATAGCCCACGAAATCAACAATCCTGTCAACTTCATCGGGGGCAACATTGACTATGCCAACCAATACATCGAAGATTTGGCAGGTTTGGTAACTCTCTATCAAGAATACTATCCCAACCCACCAGATGCCATTCTAGAGCGCATCGAAGACATTGAACTCGAATTTCTCAGAGAAGATTTGCCAAAAACCCTCTCTTCGATGAAAATGGGAGCCGATCGCATTCGCGAAATTGTCGTATCCATGCGGAATTTTTCGCGATCGGACGACGGAAAAATGAAATCAGCCGACATTCACGAAGGAATTGATAGCACCCTCGTAATTCTCAATCATCGGCTCAAACAAGGTATTCAAGTTATTAAACAATACGGCAAATTGCCTGCGGTTGAGTGCTATCCCGCGCAACTGAATCAAGTATTTATGAATATTATTAGTAATGCAATAGATGCGCTGGAGGAGGTGAAAAAGGAAGACAAAGGCTATTCGCCAACGATTTGGGTGAGCACGGAAATTACAGCCGACAATACTGTCACCGTCAAGATTCGGGATAACGGGCCGGGAATTGCAGCAGCCTGTGCCCAACAGATTTTTGACCCATTTTTTACTACAAAGTCGATCGGCAAAGGTACTGGATTAGGATTGGCTATTTCCTATCAAATCCTTGCCAAGCATCAAGGCAAAATAGAGGTGAATTCTCAAATAGGACAGGGTACGGAATTTGTGATTACTTTGCCAGTTGCTGTGTAATATTCGCGGGGCGACTTCGTTTTTGTTTGGACGTGCAAAAATTAGACAATCAAAGTCCTCTTGAGGCGTGCTGGTGATACGGGATTGTACCCCATCAGAGATCCGTTGAGGCGATCGCTCCCTTCAAAGCGGTTGCAGGATAGCCAGACGCTTAAGCGCGATCGCACCCTCGATCCAATCTCCGAAAGCCTGCCCATCACCTACGTTATCGATCGCAATACAATTTTTCTAAGTTTTGGCATCTCCGGGGTCGAAACTCTCAACGCCGATCGCGTTTACATTAGTGTCAACACTTAGATTATTCCGGCTATCGAGACTGTCGCCCCCATTATATTCAAGCCATGCAAGAAGTATTTCGGATCGGGGCATAATAGGGGAGAGAAGGCGATGCACTCTCTATCTTAATACCTCTGATTGAGCTAAAAAAGACAGCAATCATTAAATTAGGCAATAATGGGGGAGTGCCTTGCAAAAAAACTTGGTTTTGTTACGGCGGCGGTAAAGTTGCTGATTGCTGACGGCGTTGGCGATTCCTGTGAGGAATGAGAATTAAATAACTTCCACTCTTGAAAGTGGGATGGGCGTCCCGCCCGTCCTTTTTGGACGGGCGGGACGCCCATCCCACAATAACAATTAAAATTGTAAGTTATTTAATTAGCGCTCCTGAGTTAAAGCTGGCAGCGTTTAATGAGTTAAGTTTACAAGATCCGCTGCCTGATACTCGCAACCATAAAACCCCTCGATAAAAATTTTCTTAATAATTTTGCCACAACAGTTGACTGAAGCTTAACCAACGGATAATCTATTTTAATGAAACTTGCTTCCAAATAGCTTATAATAGTTATGCAATTTTCAACTGCCACTCAAACTCCTAAAAATTATGAAGCGGCGGCATTTTGTTGGGTTATCGCTATTGTTTGTAGCAAGCTGTTCTACAACAGTAAATCAATCTAATCGCACTTCTTCCAGTTTGGCCGTAAGTGAACCTGAAACCCTTGAATTTGCTGTGACTGATGTTCATGGTGCAGAAGATTTGCAGCAAAATTATCAAACCTTTCGCACTGTTCTTGGGGAAGTTTTGGAGAAAAAAATTGAATTGTTCCCTGTCGATAACTATATAGAAGCAGCAGTAGCCCTCCAGTCTGGTCAGCTAAAACTAGCTCTAACAGGGCCATCTGAATATGTGATTATGCGGGCCCGGACAAATGCTGTTCCCATCATTGCCATCACCCGCCCCGACTATCACTCAATTATTCTTGTTCGTGCCAATAGCGAAATTAAGTCCGCAGCACAATTGAAAGGTAAAACAATAGCTATGTGGGAAATAGGTGCAACTGGTGGTCATCTAAGCCCGATTAAAATTCTCCTGGATGCTGGCTTAAATCCCCAATCCGACTTCAAAATCTCAATGTTGGGAATCAAGGGTTTGCAGGCTCTCAAAAAAGACCAAGTTGATGCCTTAGCAATTGGTGTGAATAGATACAAAGATTTACTCAAAACAGACAGTTTGTCAACCAAGGATTTTCGGATTATTGCCACAGGGCAACCCTTACCTAATGATTTGTTTGTTGCTAGTAGTAATCTGCCTAATACTCTTGTTGAAGAAATTCGCGATCGCCTGGTCGAAAATCAAGATCAGCTAATTGAAGCAATTTTAGTTGGGAAAGATAATGATAAGTATCAAGGAGCTAAACTGGTGCCAGCAAACGACAGTGATTATAACATGATTCGTGAAGTTTATAAAGCTATTGGTCAGGGGAATGTTTTTTAAGGTTAAGTTTTATCTAATGCCTACTTTGTAGTAGGGCGTTAGCCCTTAATCCATAAACTATAGGGAACATTTGGTACTAGGAATCAGAAAGTTTATTTACGTGCATTTACTAATTGATAAAGTTGTTAATATTTAGCTCAGGTTGCCAGTATGCAAAAGTTTGAACAGGGAGAGAATAGGGCTGTGAGGTTCAAAAACCTTATCCTAAATAGAGGAAAAAATAATGCCGCTGTCACTGAAGGATCTCGCGACATCAAAAATCCTCTCAAAAAAACTCCCTTGACTGCAATTAACCGTTTCATTTCTCGCTTAAGCATTGCCCAAAAAATTAATTATGGCTACTCCCTAGCAATTGGAATAGCCGTACTAGGAACCACAGGGGGAATGATCTGTGGAGACTATTACCAAAAGCAAGCTTTCAAAGCTTTAACCTTCGCCGACGATCAACAAGATTTGCTCAGGGATTTAGAATATTCCGTGCAGGTAGTCCAGTCACATCCCAAACGACTAATATCTATCTTGGGAGATTCAATCTGGTTTGAATATGAAACTGCTAAGTTCTCGAAAGATGTTAATGCAGTTAAAAAAAATATTGCAGAAATAGACACTTTTAGTGAAGAATACTCGGAAGAATTAGCAGTAAATTATGCTGAATTAAAGGAATTATTAGACGGTTACACAACTGCGACAGATTCGTATTCTAAATTGCTCACCTCTTTTTGGAAAGAAATAGCTCCCTCCTCACTAAAACCAGAGGACGTTAAACAGGCGCAGCAGCAAGTATTGGATTTAATCAGAGGGGATAGAGCTGTTAAGCTCGATGTTAAGTTTGAGCGACTCTCAGAGAGTTTGAGCTTGATGACAGAAGTAGCTAATGCACAGGAAAGACAAGCCTCTGTTAATTTTAATATAGCTGAAAAATTGCGAGTGCAAATCATCGTAGTGAGTATGTTAGTTTCAGTTGTGATCGCTACTTTTCTAGCCATCTGTACCAGCCGCGCGATCGCCATCCCTATCCAAGCTGTAACCAGCGTGGCTAAAACTATTACTCAACAAGCAAACTTTGATTTGCAAGCGCCTGTCACCACAGAAGATGAAGTGGGAACCTTAGCAAAATCCATCAATCAATTAGTTCAATGGGTAGCAGAATACACGGAGGAATTAGAGCTGGGTCGCCAAACTTTGGAAGAGCGAGTAGAAGAAAGAACAGAAGAGCTTACAGCAGCGCTTCACCAACTTAAACACACCCAAACCCAGTTAATTCAAACCGAAAAAATGTCGAGTTTAGGGCAGATGGTGGCAGGGGTAGCCCATGAAATAAACAACCCTATTAACTTTATTCACGGCAACCTAGAATATGCCAACGAGTATATTATAAACTTGCTGCATTTACTTCGTCTATATCAGCAGGAATACCCGCAACCCACAGAGGCGATCGCAGAAGAAATCGCAGAAATAGAACTAGAATTTATCACAGAAGATTTACTAAAACTTCTTGAATCTATGAAAATAGGTTCAGAACGCATCCGGCAAATAGTTTTGTCTTTGCGAAATTTCTCTCGCTTAGATGAATCTCAAATGAAATTAGTTGATATTCATGAAGGCATTGACAATACACTGTTGATTTTGAACAGTCGGCTCAAGCAGGGAATTGAAGTTGTCAAAAACTATGGAGACTTGCCAGAAGTAGAGTGTTATCCAGCGCAGCTAAATCAAGTATTTATGAATATTATAGCAAATGCGATAGATGCACTAGAACAATCATCCCATGACTCTAAAAAAGGGAAAAATCCTCAGATTTTAATTCAGACGCAAAAGTTGGACAGTAGCCAAATTCTGGTGCGAATTTGCGATAACGGCCCTGGCATTCCATCCGCAATCCAAAACAAGCTATTTGACCCATTTTTTACAACTAAAGAACCAGGAAAAGGCACTGGTATCGGACTCGCAATTTGCTACCAAATTGTGGAAAAACATCGGGGAAAAATAGAGGTAATTTCATCTTTGGGAGGGGGAGCAGAGTTTGCGATCGCACTCCCCGCCTCATCTCAAACTTGAAGCTAGATATTGTCTATTTTGAGGACATTAATGTGTTAACGACGGCACATAATTTGTTATTCGACTATTTAAACTCAGCTCCGACAGCCGCCCAATTTCCCAAACCAGCCGATTTGCTCAACCAGTTGACAGCCCGACGTAAAAAGTCGGGGCGAACTGGGCAGATATAGAGGCGCTTTTGGACTTAGTAAAAAACCATTAGCGCGAAAATTGAGCGGAAAACAGAACTCTTGGTGACAAGAAATCTGAAACCGTTGAATCACAAACGATTGAAATGGATGGGGGCGGAGGGACTTGAACCCACACGACCGTTTCGGGTCAACGGATTTTAAGTCCGTAGCGTCTACCATTCCGCCACGCCCCCCTTTGGTCAAGCTGCTGTGGTTTTGAGCCACTAACAGCAACAGCCTTTTATTCTACAGGCAAAACCCCGATTTACGCAACCCCTAATCAAAAAATTCCCAAAAGTCGCGCTGGATCTCCGCAAGCGGTACAATAGTTAACCAGCTAACGGAGCGTGTCAACTGACTTACCGGTGTTATTATTCCCCTAAAGCAAATCTATGTATATTACCTTACTGCTTTACGCCGTCTTGGCAGGAGCCTACCTCCTGGTAGTACCCGCGGCCACCTACGCTTACCTGAACAGCCGCTGGTACGTCGCTACCTCTTTTGAGCGTGGCTTCATGTACTTCTTGATGTTCTTCTTCTTCCCAGGTATGTTTCTCCTAGCTCCATTTTTGAATTTTCGGCCCAAACGGCGGCAGATAGAAGCCTAAATGCGACGTATTGACGTAATTGGAATCAGTGTCGGCTTTTTTGTAGCAGGTGGGTTTGTCTACTTGCTACTGCAATTTGCCGGACTCGACAGTATGAATGCCGGGATTTGGAGTCAGTTGTTTTTGGTTGCTGGCTTGATTGGCTGGCTGGTGACTTATTTATTTCGAGCACTGACTCAAAATATGACCTACAGCCAGCAATTGCAAGACTACAAAGAAGCTGTCTTGCAGAAGCAACTGGATGCACTCACTCCTGAAGAATTAGCCAAACTTCAAGCCGAAATTGAGCAGGAAAAAGATAGTTAGTCATCAGTCATTAGTTTGGTAGGGTGCGTCGCTGCGATATCTTGGAGAAAACTTGCAGATTATAGATGGCGACGCACCTTACACGGGATTTCGGAATATTGCGTGTATCACACATACATGGAATATGCTGTATTAGTCATTAGTCCTTAGTCCTTAGTTATTAGTCCTTAGCAATAAACTGTGAAATAAGGGCTACGGACTAAAAACCAAGGAATAGGAATATTGACTACGAATTAATGACCAATGACTGATGACCAATGACTGATGACTAATGACTGATGACTAATGACCAATGACTGATGACTAATAACTAATGACTATTTCTAATTGTTTTGAAAAGTTACGCAAGAACCACCAATGTGCATTGATTCCTTTTATTACTGCTGGCGACCCAGACTTGGAGACAACGGCTAAAGCACTGCAAATTTTGGATGACAATGGTGCAGATGCGATCGAGCTTGGCGTTCCCTATTCTGACCCGCTAGCTGACGGGCCGGTGATTCAAGCCGCTGCTACAAGGGCTCTACAGCGGGGGACGCGGTTAGATGCGGTGCTGGAAATGGTAGCGAAAGTTAGTCCGAATTTGCGATCGCCCATCATTCTCTTCACATACTACAACCCAATTTTGTACCGAGGTATAGAAACCTTCTTGCAGCAAATCAAAAGTGCTGGAGTTCAGGGATTGGTTGTACCAGACTTGCCCTTAGAAGAAGCAGACAGTCTCATCCAACCTGCCAACAAATTAGGGATTGAACTAACATTATTAGTTGCTCCGACAAGTCCCAAAAGCCGTATAGAAGCGATCGCTCGTCAGTCTCAAGGATTTATTTACTTAGTCAGTGTGACGGGGGTGACGGGAGTACGCGAAGGCTTAGAAACGAGAGCAAAAGAGTTGCTGCAAGAACTTCGCGCCGTCACCGACAAACCCATCGGCGTCGGGTTTGGTATATCGCAACCCGAACACGCTCGCCAAGTGAAAGAATGGGGTGCAGATGCTGTGATTGTTGGCAGTGCTTTTGTCAAACGCTTGGCCGAAGGAACTCCCGAACAGGGTTTAGAGGCGATCGGCGAATTCTGCAAAAGTCTAAAAACAGCGATTCAAAATCCTTAGTAACTGTACAATACTTTCAGCCATTAGACAGATGTGTGCGATCGGGATGTGCCATCACAATTGCGATTAAAGACCTTGTTGTACTTGAGATAATACACCACATTCCTTCTAGTTCCTGACTAGAAGGTTTTTTTTGAGCCGAACACGCACAACATTTCAACATAGTGGAGGCATGGAGAACCAAACAGCTATGTATGCAAACGACTTTGCCTTCTCCGGTGGGGTGTGCTGCGACTTTTAATAATGGGTAAAAGATTGAGGATTATTCATTCCTTCTTCCTGATTGGTGATTTCTCTCCGCTCGCCAAGCTGAAGAGCCTTCTTCCTTCTTATTTCTTCCTTCTTCCTTCTTCCTTCTTCCTTCTTCCTCCTACTATAACTTGAGGAATGTAACTTGGGATAGATGAAAAGCTACGGTTTCTATTCGTATACTTAAAAAAGTGTTTAAGTGCCTAATTTGGTAAGGCTAGCCATCTACAAAACCACCAGGCATTTGAGCATCTCACAATAGAAAGGAGCATTTTTGTCAGGAACTCAGGGCTAAGTGCCACTGAGCTTGTAAGAAATTGCAAGCTGTTCTGACCAGACCCCCCGCATGGCGGAGACGTTATTTAGGTCACGACACCGGTGAATGCGACGCCAGTTTTCCGCTCTGTCATCTGCAATTAAACAGTTTTAAAGTCACTGAAACAGTGTTGCAGGTCTAACAAGCCTTTATAACCAGGTCGAGGCGAACATTACCCCGCAAGGGAGAAAGGAGACAACCATATCTCCATCGGAGGGGCAACCATACCTCTCCAACCCCGAAAGGCGATTCAAAGCGGTTGAAACCGCCGCGTCGTTTCCTTCTCAGGGCTCAAGCCACGCTTGTTTCCCACTTACCGAGCATTTTTATGAAGACACTAACTGCATTTCTGAAAAAAATTCGAGCTGTACAAATTTTAACAGTTTTTCTGGCTGGCATTTTAGTATTTGTGAGTACGGCCTGCAGCAGCGCCCCTGATATTATGGCAGGAAAAACTGATGTGATGACAGGAAAAGGAAAAACTGCCGACCAAATTAGAGAAGAAGTGCCGAGCGGCGCTGTAACGTCCGAATTCAAAGGCGGCATGAACGATTACAGCGATGTCGATCCTAGAAACAAAAAGATGACAACAACAGAAGCAAAAGCTCAGCTTCTCAAAGATCAAGCGCAGCGCCGCATTGACACGAAATCTAGCAACAATGTAGGTGAAAATGTGCGGCGGGTAGCGGATGATGCGCCTGAAAAACTCGACCAAATTGGCGAAAAGATCAAGGAGGATGCTCGCACCGCCCAGCAGAAAGCTGATGACTTTGGCGACAAAACCAAACAAGGCTTTGCTAATCTTAAAGAAAACACTCGCGAAGGCTTGAAGGGAGCAAAAGATATTGTTAAAGAAGCCACCGAGGGAGCAAAAGAAAGAGTATCAGAGGGTACTGAGTCTCTGAGATATAATACCGCCGGCGGCCAAGAAAATATCAATGATGCAGCACGAGATGCAAGATAGAAGGCTCAAGATGCCTCAGACGATATTTGCTCGAAAGTGAATCGAGATATTGACTGAACTCAACGATAGGCCCAAAGAGCGACAGACTACTAATCTCAAATAACGCTGTTTCCTTTTCTGGAAGCTACATTCCGACAGGGGTTTTAACCTCTGTCGGAATGTAGGTAAAGTCAATCAATTTTAGATTTTAGATTTTAGATTTTAGATTTTAGCATTGACTTGCGCGAGATAAATTCGGGGCCTGTATCCTGGATGCTTTCGGTAAATCGATTTTAGATTAAAGATTAAAGAATTGAAGCATTGACTTGCGCGAGATAAATTCGGGGGACTGGAATGCCACTGCTCTCACGACGGATTCTTTATAATATATATAGATTGTATTTGGACTTTTTAAGGTAATAACTTTTCGATCGGCTTTGCGGAAATTTGGGCGATCGAGCTATATTAAATTCAATTAATTAAGGTGTGTATTTTTCAATACATGACAAGGCAGTGTTTATACGGTATTTCGCGTTTATTTAATCGCCTTTGAGATTAAGAGCAGAAACTTATACGTAAGTAAACAGCTTTAATCGCGATCGCTCAAGTATAAAACATTATTTTTTAATAGATAATTTGATTTTTTGATCTACAGCTCGAAAATTATGGTGTTTATGCCCTAAGATAGATAGACCAAGTTTTGTCAAGTTAATGTCTGGGTTGAGGTCAGCCAATATGGACACAATAATAAATGGAGTATATTTGACTAGGGTAATACCGGGGTATCGCTCGATCGCGCAATCGCGCAATCGTACACAGATTCTCGATCGGCTATCGATCGATTCATGGGCGAGAAAGACCGACAACCCGCCGCTAAAATTCTCAAACCTACGCTATTGTGGCGGAGGATTTCCGGGAGGCGGTGCTGCCCAAATCTCCAAAAGTTGCATTAGCGACCGTTAATTACATCGGTAGAAATAGTCCTAAACAGAAGAGAAATTTTCGACAGACTGAAATGCAGACCGGTTATTTACAAATACATTAAACCTTCCAATCTTTCAATTAATCTTGACTGTTACCTGCTATATAGAGGTGTATAAAATTTAGCAAAAAGAGGCCACGGATTCAGGATATATTAGAGCAGTAATCCGCAGCCAATCGACAGGGGAAATGGAGGTAAACCTTATCTTGGGAATTGTGTTTTGATGCTAGTAACGATGATGCACGACTTTTATGATGCGCTGGCAGATTTGGCAATCTATGCAGAGGCCCCACCGGCGGAGCGCCAACAAATCCTTGATCGCGTTGGGGCTAGTCAGAAAAAACTCAAAGAATTCGCGCACCATACGCCGATCAATTACCAACACAAGTTCGATCTGGTTGAGGCAGAATTGCTAGGCGTTTTGGGACAGACAGCAGAAGCAATGGAACTGTACGATCGAGCTATTACCGGAGCTAAAGCTAACGAATATGTCAATGAAGAAGCTCTTGCCTGCGAACTCGCTGCTAAATTTTACCTGTCATTAGGAAGGGAAAAAATTGCCAGAATCTACATGATAGATGCCTATGATTGCTATGTCCGCTGGGGAGACAGAGCAAAAATTGATGACTTAGAAAAACGTTATCCTCAATTATTAAAACCGATTTTAGAACAGGCAAAACTCCCTGCAAATTCATTAGCAAATTTTCCAACACCTGCTGGGCAAAATCAATCGCTTCATCCATCCATTCATCCATCCATTCATCCATCCATTCATCCGTCTGTTTCGGCGAGTGTCTCAGATTTCGGGAATTTTTCAACACTGCTCAAAGCTTGTCAAGCGCTCTCTAGTGAAAGAGAACTCGATCGACTGATTGCCAAACTCATGCAACTGGCGATGAAAAATACAGGAGCTGACAAAGGAGCGCTGATTTTACCAAACGGCAATCAATGGGAAATCGCGGCTACCAGCACGCTCGACAATTCGGGAGTCGAGTGGGCGATCGACTTATCATCCGCAAAACTCGATGACAACAGCGATATCTTGCCCCTCAAAATTGTTGACTGCGTTAAAAATTTATTGAAACCTGTGATTGTTCGGGATCTCGCTCAACAACGTGATTGGGATTCCGACTCCTACATCCTCAAATATCAACCGCAGAGCCTGTTGTGTTGGCCGATTCTCGATCGAGGCAGCTTAGTCGGCATTTTGTATCTGGAAAATCGCTTAACCGCAAGAGTTTTTACCCGCGATCGACTGCAACTTCTCAATCTCCTGTCTTCCCAAGCAGCCATCTGTTTGCAAAATGCTCTGCTCTATAAAAAATATCAGGATTATAACCAACAATTAGAGCGATCGCTAGTAAAAATTAGCCGAACCGAAGCTCAGCTTGCGGAGCAGAAACAAATGCTGCAAGCGATTCTTGATGTCGCTCCGATTTGGATTTGGATGGTTAATCCTAGAGGTAAAGTAAAGTTTTTCAACAAGACATTTTGTGAAGATGTGGGCGTGCCTCTGAGCGAGTTTTTAGCTGTCGATCATTACAAAGATATACTCGGAGAGAATGCAGCGAACTGTCTGGTTTCAGATGCGGCCTGCCTTGCCCAAGATTCGCCGCATTACTCCAACGAAACTCTCAGACTTGTTGACGGCAAACTGCACTATTTAGAAGTCACCAAAGTGCAGTTAAAAAATTCCCAGGGCGAGACAATCGGGATTATCGGTTTGGGCGTGGATGCCACCGAGCGCAAGCGAGCCGCAGAACTTTTGCAAGAGCAAAATCAACAGCTCGAACAAACTTTAAAAAATTTACAACAAGCGCAACTGCAAATCGTCCAAAGCGAGAAAATGTCAGCTTTGGGCAATTTAGTCGCCGGAGTCGCCCACGAAATTAACAATCCGATTGGGTTTATTTCTGGCAATTTAAGCGAAGGTAAAAGGAGTTTGGAAGATGTAATCGAACACTTAGAATTGTATCGCTCCGATGCCTCGCCATCGGAAATTGCCGACCACGCCGAAGAGATAGACATCGATTATCTTTTGGAAGATTTACCGAAGATGATTGATTCAATGCAACTTGGGTGCGAACGCATTTGCAGCATCAGCAACAGTTTGCGTACCTTCTCGCGAGGCGACAAAGACTACAAAGTTCCTTTTAATATTCACGAAGGCATTGATAGCGCTATTTTAATTTTGAAACACCGCCTCAAAGCAAACGAACACCGCCCGCAGATCGAAGTTATCACTAAATACGGCAATCTCCCTAAAATAGAATGTTTTCCCGGTCAATTAAATCAAGTTTTCATGAACATCCTTGCCAATGCGATCGATGCCTTAGAAGAGTCAAATATAGGACGCACTTTTAGCGAAATTACCGCCAATCCCAACCGCATCACGATTTGCACTGATATAGTTGGCGAAGGGTACATTAAAATTCAAATTGCTGATAACGGCACCGGAATCAAAGAGGAAATTAAACAGCAGATATTCGACCATTTGTTCACGACGAAAGGTGTCGGAAAAGGAACTGGATTGGGGTTGGCAATTGTCCACCAGATTGCGGTAGAGAAACATGGCGGAAGCATCGAGGTGAATGGCGAGCCGGGAGTTGGCACTGAGTTTGCGATCGTTTTACCTGTGAAGGGATAAATTTGAATTAAAATTTAATGTTTTTTGGGCGATCGCGTAATAAGATATACTGACTTTAATTCGGGTCTTTTTTTGAAAGCCTTAGCATAACTCTTTTAAAGTTGTATTTTAGACACCCTATAAGTGAGCGCGTCACCAATTTTTATTTGGGAGATATCTATTATACAAAAAAATTAATCACCACGGCTTCGCCTACAAAAATTTATCTTAAATTTAACCAATCTTGAATTTCTTGCGCTAACCAAGCCGCCTCAACCTCTGTCAAATTTTTTCCTAAAACATAAAAGTAAGTTCCCATATCGTTACCGGCACGAATCTTGATTTGATTTCCCGAAAGAGAGTTATTGTGAATGAAAGCACCCAAGATTTCTGATATTTCTCCTGTTTCTTGTAAGTATTTACACCCCAATACCTGATGTGTTATTTTAAAAAATTTGCGATTAAATTTAACTTGCTTTATCTCAAAAATAACCTTAACTAATAAACCTATTATAAGTACCGAAATTACTACCCCTATGCTCAATTTTCCTGTTAAAAAGGGAATAATTGTCGGGATGAATGTCATTAGCATTACTGTTCCTAGATAAGCAGATAATAAAGGCTTTCTGACTAAGACAGCCGGAATTTTAATGTGTAACTCCGTCGCTGATTTGCTAACTTGAATGAGACTGTGAGGCGGTTTAGCAATTTTCCGAACAGTCGCAATTTGAAGATTAGCTCCTTGTATGTTGCCCGATTTCAAAGCGGCTAAAGCCTCTCTAGCCAGGCGGAAACGCTTTTCTAACCCGATTTCCGTCATCTTCTCAATCCAGCTTACCAAAGTAGGATTGACACTCACGCGATCGCTAAACTGAATCCGAGAATCTTTCTGTGGTAAATCCGCAGGTGTCGCCCCCGTTAACAAATGAATTAAAGTAGCTCCCAAAGCATACAAATCCGAAGCCGCCACCGCCCGCCCCCAAAACTGTTCTAAGGGTGCATAGCCACTCGTTCCTACCACTGTAAACGTTACACCTGTCACCGCCGCTTGAGCTTGTACCGCACCAAAATCTACTAGATAAACCTGCTGATCTTCCCCCAAAATTAAATTACTCGGCTTAATATCTCGGTGCAAAACCGGGGGACTCAATTCATGCAAATAAATTAAAATTTCTAGCACTTCAGTGGCAATTTTTCGTACTTGTTTTTCGGAAAAATGCTGACCATTTTCTAAAAATTCCTGAAGTGAAAATCCCGGAATATAATCTTGCACTAATCCAAACCAAGGCAATCCTGCTCCGGCTTCCCGCTCCAGGGAAAAATAATCTCGATAGCAAGGAATGCGGGGATGATTTAGCGCCTGCAAAACTTGTGCTTCTCTTTCAAAAAGCTTGAGTTCTTCCCACTGCATTTCCGGGCTAAAAGCTAACATTTTCAGCGTCACCTGTTCTTGAAACTCTAAATCTACTGCTAGCCAAGTTTGATGACCGGCGGCTGTGCGCCCTAAACGCTGTTGCAATTGATAACGTTCTTGTAAGATTTTTCCTGGTTCTAACACAGCATTGCCTATTTTTTTTTAATTATATGAAATTTCCTTAACTATTAAATTAACTATTTTGCCGAGAGCGTTAAATTGCTAGTACAAGTAATTATCCGTGCATTTCTCCATTCGGCATAATTGTACCGCGCCACTGAGCCCCCGCTAAATTAGCAGTGCTCAAATCTGCCCTAATCAAAGTTGTGCGGTGCAAAATTGCCTCCCGCAAATCTGTTCTAGCCAGGTAAGCATCAGTCAAATCAGCTTCACTCAAATTTGCCTGATTCAAATTAGCTCGACTCAAATCAGCCCTCACCAAATTAGCTCGACTCAAGTCAGCCATAACTAAATTAGCATTGCTCAACTTAACATCAGGAAGAAATGCACCCCGCAAGTTAGCGCCAGCAAATTCAGCATCAATTAACACAGCTCTTTCCAATTTAGCATTTGTCATTACAGCCCAGGAAAAATTTGTTTCTACCAAAGTTGCTTCAGTCAAATATATGCCATCTAAAATAGCTTCGCTCAAATTCGCCTGAGTCAGATTTGCTTCCCCCAGAGATGCTTCTGTCAAATTAGCGTGACTGAGATTAGCTTTAGTCAAATCGGCACCTTGCAAATTGACGCCCCGCAAATCGGCACCTTGCAAATTTGCACCCCGCAAATTTGCACCCTCAAAAATCCGCACCTCCTTCCGCAAATTTGCACCCCGCAAGCACGCCCCGCGCAAATCTGCACCTTGCAAATTCACACCTCGCATATCTGCATCGCTCAAATTTGCATCAATAAAAACTGCCAAAGAGATATTGGCTCTGCGAAAGTCTGCACCTTGCAAAGTCGCTCCGTGGAAGTCTGCATCGGACAAATTTGCTCCGCTCAAGTTTGCTTGATTTAAGTTAGCACCGCACAGCTTTGCATTAGTTAAATTTGCGCGCTGAAGGTTAATTCTGCTCAGGTACGACATCGCTAAGTTTGCACCCCAGAGGTCAGCATTACTTAAATTGACGCCAATTAAATCGGCACCGCTCAGGTATACCCCTCTGAGATTCATACCTTGAAAATCTAGTTCTCCTGATGTATATCGCCTTAAAATTTCGCTGGCATTCATATTTTTTTTGTGGTGAATTAGGTACAATCTGCTATTTCTAGACTTGTTAAAATTCTTCTGTTCGCGCAGGCGGAATTAGTTTTTCTAGCCCCTGACTTAAGTCGGGATATTTAATGATTTTGATTGACAAATTCTTGAGTCCAAGAAACTGTTTTGCTGCCTAACTGTCGCCCGTGAATTTTCACATGAGTAAGATATTTTGATTTTAAAGTACACAGTTTTTTGTGAATGTATGTAGCTGTAGTCTGTTGGTTTGGTACTTCAGCAGACTCCAGAATCACATGGAGCCAACCGTCTTTAAATCCTACTGTAGCAGCAATTCCTTTAGGCTGTAGCAATTGATTGATCAATTGGGCGATCGCCTTTGGTTTGCCTTGTTTTGCCATTTCCAGAAGCTGATACTGATTTGCTTTAGGGCTAGAGTTTTCCGGCGGGATTTCGGAAATATTGTCTGCCATATTTTCTGGGATTTTAGAAAGATTTTTTCCGCTTTCTTTTGACTCCAATTCAATCAAAATTTCCAGCAATTTATCGGTAAACTTCTGAACTTTGCCTACATACTCTCTGAGATTTTTATATTTCCAGTACAAACGATCCTCTGCACTTCCGGTTGAAAACTTTCCATTTAAGGCTGATTCTAACTGGGTGAATATATTTTCTATTTGCGCTGTGGCGGAGTTAGCACTTTGACTGACTAATTCTGTCATTTCTTCTTCCAATCCCAACTTGCGTTTGATGGAATCGCTAATATTTATAATAACAGGAGCAGCAGGTTCTAAAATTTCGATAATAGTCGGCATTTCTGCAACTGGGAATGTTTCTACCATTTCCTGTCTGAACTCAGTAGGATAATTATTGCTGGTTTCTGGTTCTTGAAACGGTAGATTTTCTGCCGTGTCCGGCACTAAGTAACTCTTTTGAGGGTCATAATGATAGTGAGGTGGAGCAGCTTGAAGGATGTGGGTAATCTCGCCTGGATCAAAATAATCGCTGCCTTTGTCCACCAGCTCGATCTCTTGATAAACACTGTTGTTTAAATGTGTCTGATCGTAATCTTCACTAGCCGAAGATTCGGCTTCATGGGGTTCTTCCTGTTGCATTTTTGCGTAACAAGGATTCATCGCTTTGATGATTACGCTCGCTGCTTGGTCGTTTTCATCTCTGTTGTCGAGATTGCTAGCAGTTCTGTACAACTGAGATTCCAGTTCGGCTAGGGTGGTACAGACATTAAACAGTTGTCGCAGTAGATTGTCAAGTTCTTGAGTTTTCAGAAGTAGCCAGTCGCGATCGCTAAAAGTAAACTGGTGATAAAGAGTAGAAAAAATGAGGATTTTCGCCCTCAGCGGATTTGTTTGCTGCAAAATTTTTTGTCGCACATCAAATAAAGTGCCGGGGTTTCTTGCCCTTTCTTCGCTGCTGGGTACTTCCGAACTAAAGTGTTCTTCAAATGCGGGAGATTCCTGACCGCCAAAACTAGATATGTTTACTTCTAATTTGGTGAAGTCTTCAAATTCATACAGCCTGCTAAGTTGACAGACTATGAGGTCTGCTACTAAAGCATACTCGTTTTTTTTATTAACCTTAGAGACTATACTATTTAAAACAGCTTCAATATCTTCTAACCTGCTGTATTTGGCGCACAGTTCTTCAATTAAAATCCTTACATCGGCGCTGGCGAGTTGGGCAGGGTCGTTTTCCCAGAACTCTTTACAAGCAAAAAATATTATTTTTTTAATGCGCGAGAGATTCACGTCTTGTTCTAATTCGCGAACAACTTCATCTAAAATAGATAAAGCTTTCATAGTTTTCCTCCCATAAAAATACCCTGTCAGTCGATTTTAGATTTGAGATTTTAGATTTGAGATTTACTTGCAGCGCCGTGAATCTGGGAACCAGAACTTGAGTCTAAAATTTTAGTATCTCCACTCAGGAGCGTAGGTGGCACGGTACCCGTTTTTGGGCGGGTCAACACTTAGCAAGAAATAATACAATTATACCACATTTGATAAATGCAAGACTTTGATGCGATCGTAATTGGGAGCGGTATTGGGGGCTTAGTCGCAGGCTCGATGCTAGCTCGCTACGGGAAGCAGGTGCTCGTCTGCGAGAGCCACATCATAGCGGGCGGGGCAGCTCACAGCTTTTCGCGCCGGGGATTTCACTTTGATTCGGGGCCTTCTTTTTATTGCGGTTTGACTGACTCCCGCTCGTTCAATCCTTTGCGGCAAGTTTTTGATGTTTTGGAGGAATCGATCGCAGCAATTTCTTACGATCCGCTGGGGCATTACCATTTTCCAGAGGGAAGTTTACCAATTTATGCTGATGCGAGAAGTTACTTAGATGCTGTAGCTAAATTCGCACCGCAAGGTGCTGTAGAATTACAGCAATTTCAACAAAATTTATTAGTTTTGTATGAAGCTTTGCGTGGAATTCCGGCTTTAGCGCTGAGATCCGACTGGCAGTTGATACCTGTTTTGCTGTCTCGGTACTCGCATGCTTTGCTGAAGCTGTTGCCGCTAGTAGGTGCGATCGCGGGTTCAGCAGGTTCCTTGATGGATCGCGATGTGCGTGACCCTTGGGTGCGACGTTTGATCGATTTGGAGTGCTTTTTGCTGTCGGGTTTGAAAGCGCACGGAACTGTCGCGCCGGAAATAGCTTTTATGATTGGCGAACGATCGCGATGTGCGATCGAATATCCTGTAGGTGGCAGCGGTGCGATCGTCGATGCTTTAGTCAGAGGCTTGCAGCGCTGGGGAGGAAAATTGCGCCTGGGAACTCCCGTCGAGCAAATATTAGTTGAATCCGGCAAAACCAGCGGCGTTCGCTTGAAAAATGGCGAAATTATCCGCGCCCCAATTGTCATTTCCAATGCCACAATCTGGGATACTTATACAAAATTACTGCGGCCTGAAGATTTGCCGAAAAGCTACCGAAAAAACGCTTTGTCGATGCCAGCAGTAGACAGTTTCATGCACCTACATTTAGGAATTAAAGCCGAAGGACTCGAAGGTTTGACCGGCCACCACGTCGTCGTTCACGACAGCAAGATTGACATTACAGTACCCGGAAATACTTGCATGATTTCGATTCCTACAGTGTGGGATGCAACTCTCGCGCCGCCCGGACATCACGCCATTCACGCTTATACATTGGAACCTTACGAAGGTTGGGAATATGGCGAATTGTATCAGCAGAAAAAGCAAGAGCGATCGCAATCTCTGTTTCAAGCTTTAGAAAAAATTATACCGGATTTGCGATCGCGGATAGTCTTAGAGTCGATCGGCACACCGCTAACCCACGCCCGATTTTTGCGCCGATATCAAGGAACTTACGGGCCTGCAATTGCCGCCGGAAAAGGCACATTTCCCGGCCCGCAAACACCAGTCAAAGGCTTGTATCGCGTGGGAGACAGCACCATGCCGGGAATTGGCGTCCCCGCCGTCGCAGCCTCGGGTATTTTGTGCGCGAATACTTTGGTAAATTCCGATGTTACAGGACAATTTTTATAAGCGAAGGAAGTTCGGCAACGGATTATGTAACGGATGTAACGGATGTAACGGATGTCAGGAAGAAGCAAGTTCGGCAACGGATTATGTAACGGATGTAACGGATGTCAGGAAGTTCGGCAACGGATTCTGTAACGGATGTAACGGATGTAACGGATGTCAGGAAGAAGGAAGAAGGAAGAAGGAAAATTAACTGGTTCCCTGCCTCTGGCTGGGAACCGAGATCCAGAGGCTCTGCCTCGCTGGCAAAAAAACAGGAGGCTGAGCAAGAGTGAAATGCGTTCCCAGGCTCTTCCTGGGAACGAGGAAAACGAGGAAAAAACTACTTTTTACAAAATCTGCCTGCTGCCAAAACTGATTATCCACCAGCGGCAAAAGCGCCCATAATTGCGATCGACAAAGCCAAACCTGGCAACAGCAGCAATCCTAACATCAAAGCATCGTGTCCGCTCATCACTTTCTCCTGATATTGACGTTAAACATTATACTCTATAAACTGCCATCTTGCCTCGGTCTTAATAATTAATTAAAACCGACAGATAGATTCAGGATTGACAGGGCAAATTTTATTAACAATGGGATTGCCGCGCAAGTCCAGCGTAGTCAACTTTTGCAAAGATTGCAGGGAACTGATATCAGAGATTTGATTGTTGTACAAGTCTAGTAAAAATAAATTATTTAAAGCTTGTAGCGCGCTGCTATCCGAAATCGGATTGTTGAACAAATAAAGTTCAGTCAAATTAGTTAACGATTTCAGCGGACTGATGTCTGATATTTGATTGTTACCGAGGTTGAGTTCAATTAAATTAGTCAGCGATGTCAAAGGACTAATATCTGATATTTGATTTTGGAATAAAACCAATTTATTTAAATTAGTTAAAGATTTCAACGGAGTAATGTCAGATATTTCATTTCCGAACAGAAACAGCGTCTTGAGATTTTTTAAGGAAGCCAGCGGCGTGATATCCGATATTTTATTATTATAAAGGTAGAGTGTCTGGAGTTCAGTTAAATTTGCCAGAGGAGCGAGATCGGAAATTTGATTGTTGTAGAGAATCAGCGCATTTAAGTTAGTTAAATTTTTCACCGGAGTGATGTCGGAAATTTTGTTGTCAAACAAGACAAGTGCGGTAAGATTAGTTAGACCTGCTAGGGGACTGATGTCTGAGATTTGATTGGTATCGAGAACGAGTATAGTCAGATTTATTAGAGATGAAAGCGAACTGATATCTGATATTTGATTGACATCTATAACCAGAGTTTTCAGGTTAGTTAAAGATTGCAGGGTATCGAGGTCAGATATTTGATTACTGCCTAGGATGAGATTAGTAAGTTGAGTGAAAGATGAGAGGGGGCTGATATCGGTAATTTGAAGATTTTTGAGGTTAAGTTCTTTGGTATTAGAAAGCAGTTCGTTCGCGCGATCGCACTCGGCCGTGTCTGATATTTGCAACAGTATTTCTACCGTATCTTTTGCGCCGGGAGAGATGTTTTCTTTGTGCTTGCACCACTCGGAAAAGTTATTATAAGTTGTCATGGGCTGTGCTGCCTTAATCGATTTTAGATGGGAGATTTGAAATTTTAGATCAGTATAGCAATTATATTTCATTTGTGAATGAGATTTTTTTCGGGTTTTGAGAAATTTCCGCAAAAATTGTGTAAAGTAATCTTAACATCCTTAATTGCATTGCATTCGCAGGAGCCAAGAGCCAACTATGACACCAGAACTAATTTTTAATGTCGGTAATCTGTTCGTTGTGCCTTTCTGGGCAATTATGATTTTATTACCAAACTGGGGAATTACCAGAAAAGTGATGAATTCCTTTATTCCGTTTGCAGTGCTAGCCGTTTTGTACATATATTTGTTTGGTAGCAGTCTGACTGCGGAAAATGCGGCTGCTTTGTCGAATCCTAAGTTAGCAGATATTGCTAAGTTTCTGGGGGAAGAAACGGCGGCTGCTACGGGATGGATACATTTTTTAGTGATGGACTTGTTTGTCGGGCGCTGGATTTATTTGGAAGGACAGCGGACAGGAGTTTGGACGGTTCATTCTTTGGCTTTGTGTTTTTTTGCTGGGCCGATGGGATTGCTTTCTCATATTGTAACTGCTTGGATTACTCAAAGGTTTTTCCCGAATTCTGAAAGTCTTTCAGGGGCGGACAAGATGCCCACCACACAAGAAAATTGATGTATTGTGGAACGGGCCGCTCGTGCCCGTTCGTCCCTAAGAAGGGCGCAAGTTATCAATAACAATATAGAGCGTAGCTAAACCCGCTCCTTGTATTTTGAAAGAGGTAGATGGCTGTTTAATGTTGGGTGGGGCGGGTTTATGAGATTATGGGTTTTAGGCAATTATTGTTGGTGAAACCCGCCCCTATAATCCTCGATCGCAGCTTGGAACTTTTACAAAATTTTGCAATATTAAGAATTGGCTAGGGGCAGCACTAAACGAGCGACAATTAAATTGTTTTCTAACATTTCTATGGAAAAGTTTCCCCCCATTAAGCGTACCGCTCGCTGACAAATTAAGAGATTTTGCACGATCAACCTATTGGAACTAGAAACCGCTAATATATCGGGTTCGGAATCCCCGTTGAAGGCTGCAATGAAGTGTCGATCGCACGCGCCGCTATCGATTACAGACAATTCTAACAAATCTTCCCCCAACAACTGAGAGCGAATATCAATCTTGGCGCCAACAGCAGAGCGCCTGCAAGCCGTCGCCAGCAATTCGCACAGGATCAAATCCAGCTTGATGCTGTCCCCGCGAACGCTCAAAGTCTGACCTGCAGGCATCGACACAGCAGTTTCTCTGTGCACTTCCAGCAAGACTTTAGACTGTTTCACCAGGGGGGCCGTTCGATCGAGCGATCGCCTCAGCCAAGCGCTCACAGGCACCGCATCTTGTCCGAATTGCAGCCGCCACTGTTCCTGTTTCAGCAGCAAATGAGTTGACCCCACAGCATTGCCAATGTGTCGCAAAACCTGTTGGTAGCGCAAAATTTTCAGAGCATCCTTTTGTTCCTTCGCCGACTGCAAAATCGACTGACTCAACTCCCCCAACTCCTTCACCCCCGCTCCCACAGTGCGGTAAAAGTCCTCAAAACGGCGCTGTTTGTACCAGTTGAGCAACTCTAGATCCAATCGCTGCGACTCCTGGATCGATTGCACCGCCAAATACCTGCGCCACCAAGCCAACTGAGACGCCATCGAGCTGAGTAAACTCACCGACAACTCCGACCACTGGCGGCCCGGAGCGTCTGCAGCCACCACAATGCCCACCGGAGCGTGTTCTGGGGCCGTCCGCAGCGCCACCGTCATAATCTCGCCAATTCCCGGACTGCGTAGCCACCGCTTTGTCGCCAGTGGCAGTTGGCTCGTGCTCTGTTGCACCACGCAGTTAGCAGCCAGGGTTTGTTGGATCAAAGCATCTGTTTGGACAGGAATCACCGCCTCGGGATTGAGGGCAAATACGGGATTGGCAGCTACCGTCGCCACGATCGAACCTTCCTCATCACCGGGATTCCAAGTAATTACGGCTACTAAAGGACAGGAAATTGTCTGGGAAACGTGTTGAGCAAAGTTACGATCGAGCTTTTGTAGCGGCAACTCTGGGAACATCGGCGGTGAAGCAGCAGATATCTCTTGCTCAGATTGCTCATCAGGAGAATGGTGCAAAACCGCCAAACCCGATTTGAGTGATCGCTCAAATTGCTGATATTTGTCGATTGCCGAACTCTGCTGCCACGAGTGCAGGATCAATCCGAGTTGTTCGCCCACTAGCCGAACTAATTCTTGCTCCGATCGCCTCCAAGTGCGAGTTGCACTGTGCCCGACAACCAGCAAACCCTCGATCGATTTGCGATTGGCGATTTTCGATTTGAGATTGGGGTTTTCTCCCTCGGACTTTTTCGCCCTAGTGCTCGATGCCAACAGCGATCGCACCCCAGCTTCCCCCAACACTTCCCGCCAAGCGCCCAACCGCCCATCTTCCTCCCAATTTTCAATAGCCAGAGGTGCACTTGCTTGCAACAGCCCCACGTCAGCCACATCCAGGGCGTTGAGTGGCGACGGCACTGCCCTGCGGTTGCGGGGCAGATTTTGGCAGACAATTTCAAAGCGATTTTGTTCTTCGCCGTACAGCAGTAGCAAAAAGTATTCGCATTTGAGCCGATCGCACAACTGTTCGGCGGTATTTTTCAAAGTCGTCTCCCAGTCAGCATCGCTGTAGATGGCGTGAGCTATTCCGGCAGTTAAATCTCGATCAATCTCAATTTGCTGAATTTTCTCCTCCATCTCCGACACAGGAGCCGTCAGAGCCACTAACTGCGCCACTCCCCGCAGATAATGCTTTTCATTGTCTTGCCAAATCCGGGGCTCGCCGGCTTCGACTGCCAAAAATCCCAACAATTCCCCTTCCGAAACAATCGGCGCAGCCAACAGAGAGCGAGCGCGGATTTGCTGCATCAACCGCCCCGTCAGCTCAGTTTTCAGAGAACTTTGAGATTCACCGATCCAAACCATTTCTTCCCTGCCCAAAGCCTGATAAAATTCGCCCAAGTCTTGGACGGTGATGCCCGAAGCCGCTCGGCCCGGCCCGCTCAAACCCGGAGTAACTTCGCGGTTGCTGACTCGGCGCCAAAAATAGCGCCGCTCTCGCTCGAACCAATAAACATTGGTGCGCGTCGGCTCAATAAATTCATGAGTTTGTTCTACCACCGCTTGCAAGTATTGGTCGAGCGATCGCAATTCCCCCAACTGCGAAATCAGCGCTAAAAGAGACTCATCTGGGTGTTTAACTTGTTGTCGCTGCCAGTCTTTTTCTATTTGGTAAAGAGCAGTTGCCAGCGCTCCAAATACGATCGCCAACTGGGTTTTTTCCCCCGACTTGGGCGACGCTCCCCATACCTCAGTTCCGAGCAAAATCACGCCGTAGCAGCGGTCTTTGTAGCGCAGCGGAAACAGAGTCGTGCCTTGAATATTGAAAGTTTGAGCTGCTTTGCGCCATTCTCCGGCTCGGTTTTCCGATCGCAAATCCGGGACTCCCACCGGCCGGAGCTGAATCACCACTTGTTCCAGCAAATCCCCTGGACTGAGAGCAAACCGCTGTTTGAGAAAAGACTGGTCGCCGTTAGGAGTTATGCCGCCTTTCCCGAACAATCTGTGGGCCTGTCGATCGTACAACCCGATCCAAATCAAACCCCAGTCAAATTCCGCTTGCAAGTAACCGAGTGTGGTCGAAAGTAGCACTTCAACATTCTCCTCTTCTCGGAGAGTCTGGAGAACGCGCTCTAGGGTCGCGATTTGTTCGTCTAAATCCTTTGGTCTTTGCTGCTGCCCCATTTCCAAGCTTCCCCGCACCTTGTCTAATTTAAAATTACTAACTTAAAGATTCAAAAAATTAAAATGCCAAAGAGTCAACTTATAATATAATCGTCTCACTTATCCTTCAGTCTCAAACATTGGATAAAGTCGATCGAAGTTGAAGTAACAACCTCACCTTCACTGTCTGCTCGTGAATATTTTTATTTTCCTTCTCCTTTCTAATTTGTAAATTGCCCCAGTACAAATCATTGGATATTTATCAATCAAGTGTACGCCCGCTGTTGTTTTCCGTATTGAAAACCGATGCCGAGTGGCTGCACAACCGCACTCTCCAAGTTCTTGAACTCGCAGCCAGAACCCAGTCAAACCCCGCCACCAGCCAAATGCTCTCTCGATTGCAGAAATCTTTGGGAGTCCAAGATTCTCGCCTCGAACAATCTTTGTGGGGACTGAGCTTTAACAATCCTGTCGGCTTGGCCGCCGGATTTGATAAAAACGGCGTAGCTGCCGATATTTGGGCAAATTTTGGCTTTGGCTTTGCCGAACTTGGCACTGTCACTTGTCAACCACAGCCGGGAAACCCCCAACCTCGCTTGTTTCGCTTGACGGAGGACAGTGCAGCCCTCAACCGCATGGGATTTAACAATCAAGGAGCCGGGGCAATGGCAGCCCGGTTTCAGGCAGCACAGAAAAAGTCCCCACTCGATGCCCAGGGCCCCATGCCTCAGTCTCCGTTCCCCTTGGGCATCAATCTCGGTAAATCTAAGGTAACACCGTTAGAGCAGGCAGCAGCCGACTATTTGGAGAGTTTTAAGCTGCTGAAAGATTGGGGCGACTATTTTGTAGTCAACGTTTCCTCTCCGAATACGCCTGGGTTACGATCGCTCCAAGATGCTGCTGGGCTTAGCACAATTTTGGAAATTTTGCAACAAGAAAATCAGGGAATCAAGCCAATTTTAGTCAAGATTGCGCCGGATTTGGAGTCAGAGGATCTCGTATCTATCCTCGACTTAGCAAAAACCTACCAATTAGCAGGAATTATCGCCACCAATACCACCATCCGCCGCGACGGATTGAAAACACAAATATTGCCAGAAACAGGCAAACCAATCGCCGAAGAAGCCGGGGGAATTAGCGGGCTTCCTGTGCGGGAGCGATCGACAGAAGTAATCCGATTTATCTGGCAATATACAAAAGGCGAATTACCCATAATTGGAGTTGGCGGCATTTTCACCGCCGAAGATGCTTGGGAAAAAATAGCCGCCGGTGCCAGTTTAATTCAAGTTTACACCGGTTGGGTTTACGAAGGGCCTTGGATGGTGCGTCGGATTCTCCAAGGTTTGCTGCAAAAGTTAGAAGAACGCGGATTTAGTTCTATTTCTGAGGCAGTAGGTTCGGACAATCAATAGACATAGGACTGTTGACTGTTAACTGTTAACTAATGACTAATGATATCAATTCCGGTTGCATTGGAATGATTAAACCGCAGAGAACGCAGAGAACGCAGAGGAAGAGAACAGAGAGATGAATAATTCTGATGCTAACGGATTTGATATGACTAATGACTAATGACTATTGACTGTTGACTGGTGACTGTGAGTAAAAAAATGAAAATTGCGCGAATTATTTGTTGGCAGCTTGATTCGACTTTAAGCCCGACTTAGAAGCGCGGATTTGATATCATTCCGGCCTGACTGCCGGAATTGATATGACTCACAGTGCGATCGCTAAAAAAAGTATCAGGCAACACCATACCAACAGTTCCCTAACATTAATACTACAAAAAATCTTTTGGTTTCGATCGATTTTAATTAGTATTGCATCAAAAGTAAATCGGCGTTCAAAATCTTCAACAATCTTAACAACTCGATTTATCTAACACGCATCTAATCAAATATTTCCGCTAATTTCAAAGCATTAACTTGAGCTTGAGCTTTCTGCAGCGACTCCTGCCATTCCCTTTCTGGATCGCTATCAGCAACAATCCCCGCACCCACTTGTCCCCAAACAACCCCCCCCGTCGTACCGTCACTTTTTGGTGCATATAAAAGGGTGCGAATCAAAATATTTAAATCCAGGTTGCCGCGCCAGTCCAAATAACCGCAGGAACCGTAAAATAAATTGCGTTTCACCGGTTCCAATTCTTCGATGATTTCCAGACAGCGCACTTTCGGGCAACCTGTAATCGTACCGCCCGGAAATACCCCTCGAATTAAGTCGATCGCGTCGCAATCTCCTCTTAATGTACCGATAACATTACTGACGAGGTGCATCACGTGACTGTAGCGTTCAATAGTCAGAAATTCGTTAACTTTTACCGAACCCCATTCACACACCCTCCCGATATCGTTGCGCTCTAAGTCAACTAACATAATATGTTCTGCTCTTTCTTTGATATTCTCTATTAATTCCTGTGCTAACTGCTCATCTTCAATGCAGGTTGAACCTCGCCGTCTCGTTCCCGCGATCGGTCTAGTATCCACTTTTTTTCCTAATAATTGAACCAGTCTTTCCGGCGAACAACTAACTATCGCCCCCCACGGAGTTTGCCAATAACTTGCAAAAGGCGAAGGATTGATCCGTTGCAAAGCGCGGTAAATTGACCAACTACTGCAATCTGTACGGGCTTCAAACCGCAAAGATAAATTAGCCTGAAAAATATCGCCTGCATGAATATACTTCTGAGCTTTTCGCACTATTTCTTTATACTCACTCTGAGATAATTGGAAAATAGGAGTAGCGGAATTTTGTTGATAATTTTCCGGTAAATTATTCTGGATTATTTCTCCCTTGGCTTGCTCTAATTGATGCTGCATAACATCGAGTTGAGAAGGTTGACTTGCAGCCAACCAGAGAATTTGCGTTTGATGGTCTAAAACCGCAAAAGATTCTGGTTCGTACCAACAGCTAACCGGGAAAGGAAGCGGATCGGTATTGAGTTGGGGCAGGTGTTCGATTTCCCATGCTAAATCATAACCTAGCCATCCCAACCAACCCCCCGTAAAAGGAATTTCCGGCGGTACATTCACTGCTAAATTTTGCTTTTGAGAGTCCAAAAGAGCGCGCAAAAAAGGTAAAATTTCCCCGACTGGCGGTGTCCATAGCTGAGATTGACCGTCAATTATCCGGGGAGAACCTGCACAAATAGAATATCGTGCCAAGTTAGTAGAAGATGTAACTGGACTTTCTAGCAGAACAGCCATATCGCGGGGGAAACACTCCGATATTGAGCCTGCACTGTCGGCGGTTTTACCGAGAAATAAAGTTTGAAAAATCTCCGATCCGCTGCGCTGATTTAGGGGAAGCTTTCGCCAATGCCAAGGTTGTATTTTTTTCATAATAGATTGCACTCTGGTTAACACTTTCAGGAATTACGCAAAATGTCAATTCTGTAGTAAAGTGCACAGTTCGCACCCTCCTAAAATCGATTTAAAGCGTTATCTCAGCCATTATTTACAACTTTCCAAATATCTCCGCTTGCCTCTTTTTTGAGGCGTATCCAACCCCTAACGGAGTTAATGAGAAATATAGTTTTGGTTCTGTGCAAATCATCTAAGGTAATTAATTCTTCTCTGATTTTTCCCTCCTCTAAAAGTTGAGAACGAAACGTCCCCGGTAATAAACCGCACTTGAGGGGAGGTGTGATGAGACCTGCGGATGTATCGATCGCGATATTGGCGATCGTGGATTCGGTGATAACTCCATCTTGATTCCACAGAAAGACATCCTGATATTGGGGCTGCGACTCCAAAGCCATTGTATAAGGCAATCGGTAAGTTGTCTTGTGGTAAAGAAATGGGTTTTGAGAATCGATCGGTTGGCGGGCAATTCCCACAGATGCACCGATTTTTAAGATACCGCTATCTAGTGTCTGAGCTTGTAATGTTATGTTTCCGTCACAAGATATTGTTAACCGTATTTTGTGTTTGACTGACCCGCAAGTCATACTTAATGCTTGTAAAGCTTTGCTTGTTTCTGTTAGCGATAGGGAAAAATTAAAATAATCAGCCGATCGCTCTAATCTTTGAAGATGTCTGTCTAGCAAAAAATAGCCGTTTTTGGGTTCCCATAAAAGTGATTCCAGCAATTCAAAGTTTGGCTGGTGTTGAATCATATTTTTGTCAATATAATATAATGTAAATTCGGGAACAAGACAATTATTAGACCCGCGAAGCGGCCTGTTCGTGTAATTATATAGGAAGTTAACTTGAATTTATGTTGCCTAAATCCTTTATATTTCAATGGCGCTTTGCCATCGGGCTGTTAATATTAACCTCAGTGCTCACACCCCTAGCGCTCAACTACTACGTCCGATTTGTTACCCGCAACTACCGCCACAGCGATATAGCTAACGTGCCGGCAGAACCCATTGCTATAGTTTTTGGTGCCGGACTTTGGGAAGACGGCACTCCAAGCCCCATGTTAGCCGATCGAGTGCAAGCAGCCGTCGATTTGTACAAAGCGGGGCGAGTGGACAAACTTTTGATGACAGGAGACAATAGCACCGTCGATTACAACGAAGTCCAAGCAATGCAGGACTTCGCCGAAGCCCAGGGCGTACCGATTAATAATATCGTTCTCGATTATGCCGGATTTAGTACCTATGAAAGTTGCTACCGGGCGAAAGAGATTTTTGGCATAACGCAGGCTGTTTTAGTTACCCAAAACTTTCACTTAGCCCGCGCTGTTTATACCTGTCGCCGGTTGGGCATAAAGGCGATCGGCTTAGGAACGCCGGATTGGGGCAAATTTCGCCAAAAGGGCATGATTCGCTACACTTTCCGCGAATTTTTGGCAGTCATCAAAGCGCTTTGGGAAGTGCGCGTTACCCGTCCCGAACCGACTTTTTTGGGGCCGTTTGAAGGAATTCAAGAAAAGTTATGATATCATGTCCAGTCGAGCGACCGTGATTTTTGTAGGGGCCCGTGAGCCAACAATACCTGCCAACAAAGGACAATCTCCAAAACCCGCCCAGACCAGGATATTATGGTTAATCGAGCGGACATGATATGAGTGATATGTTGAAGACTTTAGTCCTTAAAACAAGGACTAAAGTCTTCACTAAAAACAAATTTTCTTACAACTAACTGGACATCAGGTAAGGATCGCGAATTAAATAACTTACAATTTTAATTGTTATTGTGGGATGGGCGTCCCGCCCGTCCAAAAAAGACGGGCGGGACGCCCATCCCACTTTCAAGAGTGGAAGTTATTTAATTCTCATTCCTAAGTCCGGGAGTTGTAAGTTTTGAGTTAAACAAAACTTACAACAAAACTCACAAATCATAGCTGGCCCGTTGCGGTAGTGTTCCATAACTTACTCGCGTTTGGAAAGCCCCGCCAGCGACCAAGTTAGGCTCACCATCATTAAGCGGCCTAGAGCCTTCAAACGCTCTTCGGCGTTATTTTCAACCAATTGAGACAGAGTTTCAGACTTAAGATTTTTCGACAATTCTTCAGCAGTTTCTGCTGGTTTTTCCAACTGAGGTTGTTCAGAAGATGTCTCAAGGCTGACTTGTGGCTGCTGATTTTTTTCTTCGGTCATTTTCTGAGTCACCTCCTGGAGTTATTGCATACATAACCCTTAATACAAATGTAATTTATTTGTATCCGGGATTTGGCGAGTCAATCGATTTTAGATTTTAGATTTTAGATTTTAGATTGAAGCATTGACTTGCGCGAGATAAATTCGGGGGGCAACTTTCTCGGATACAGGTTTTTGATTTCTGGACGGATGAATCACGTGGCGGGTATCCTGGATGCTTGATTGTCAAGTTTTCCGTACCCGACAATCGCAGTTACCAACTGACTTAAAAGTTGTGATTTCAGTTGTTAGCTATCTTAAATAGCACTTAGCCAATTTTCCTCAGAAAGCCGATTTTTTCACAGATAGGTCGTCCTCAACGAATTTTTTGTAAGAAACGGAGTTTCTGAGCATAAGTCCTGTTAAATTCACAACTCACGCACTACTACCGATGATGCACATCACTGAATTGTTATATTTACTTAACAGTAATATTTCCGAGATTCTGATATTGTTAAAGCTTAACAATTAATTTTGCTCGGATTTATCTCAATCTGCAAGCAAGTGTCTGGAAATTATTAACAAACTGAAGGTGTAGAGCCGATGGCAATTTATGTTGATACTGCAATTGTAGCGGAAGCCGCACGGGCGAGCAAGTTCGGATGGATAGCGGGAATTACTACTAATCCGACACTTTTGGCCAAAAGCGAGTTATCTCCTGAGCAAACCCTTAAACAACTGGCACAACTGATTCCAGGGGAAGTGTATTATCAGCTAATGGCATCTGATGTTGATGGCATGGTAGCAGAAGGAAAAGCGGCTTTTGAATTAATTGGACAGCAAACAGTTTTGAAAGTTCCAGCAACGGCGGCTGGTTTTCAAGCAGTCGCGCATTTGTCACCGGAAATTCCTTGCGCGGTGACGGCGATATACAGCGCATCACAAGCAGTTGTCTCAGCAGAAGCGGGGGCTAAATATGCGATCGCCTACGTGAATCGCGCCACCAGATTGTTGGGAGACGGTTTTGCCTTAGTGCGGGATATGGCAAATGTGTTGCACAGAAGTAATACTGAGATTTTGGCAGCTAGCATTAAATCGCCGGAAGAAGCGGTGAAGACTTTGTTAGCTGGCGCCCATCATTTGACATTGCCTTTTGATGTGTTGCAGGCGATCGCAGTTCACGAATTATCCCAGCAAACAGTTGATGAATTTGCCCAAAACGGGCGGGGAATTTTGGGATAATACCAAATTTATGTGAAAAGTGCAAATTGCGAATTCCTAATGGGTAATTGGTATGGGTTTTGAATCACTAATATCAAATAGGCTAACATCCGAATGATGCCGATCGTGCGAGCGTCCTGCTCTCGATGAGAGCTCACGAGCGGGACTCTAGCTTGCAGGGTAAATTCCGAGTCACCGTATTTGATAGGACTGATGAGTGAGGACTACTAACTAAGGATCGCGAATTAAATAACTTACAATTTTAATTGTTATTGTGGGATGGGCGTCCCGCCCGTCTTTTTTGGACGGGCGGGACGCCCATCCCACTTTCAAGAGTGGAAGTTATTTAATTCTCATTCCTAATGACTATTGATACCACTAAAAAAAACAATGCAACTATAAGCCATTACTTCAAACCTTACAAAATCAGTCATTACCACATCTCAAATCTCAAATCTCAAATCTCAAATCTCAAATCTCAAATCTCAAATAGTAGGACTATGGCATTCGCCAAATCTTAATAGTGCGATCGGGACTGGCGCTCACAAAAGTCTTGCTATCTCTGGAAATAGCAACCGAACTCACAAACTGACTGTGACCAGAAAGAGTGCTTCTTTCTTTTCCTGTCTTCAAATCCCAAACTATAATATCTCCGCCCCCGCTGATCAAAGTGCGGCTGTCCGGGCTAAAGGCGATCGTCCTCACCCAGCTCGAATGCCCTTTAAAAGTGCGGGTGCGCTTCCCGTCTTGTACGTTCGACAAACGGATCGTGTTGTCGGTGCTAGCACTAGCCACAATTTGCCCGTTGGGGCTAAAAGCCACAGCATTAACCGGGCCCCCGTGACCTGTGATAATTCTTCTGACTTCTCCGGTACCGAGATTCCACAAACGCACAGTCTTGTCCTGGCTGCCGCTAGCGAGAGTTTTACCATCCCGGCTCAAAGCGATCGCGTTTACTCCCCCCGCGTGGCCGCTCAAAGTCCGCAACCTGCTGCCGGTTCTGACATTCCACAAGCGAACAGTTTTGTCATCGCTGCCGCTAGCGAGAGTTTGACCGTCCCTGCTAAAAGCGATCTCGTTGACGGCGGCTTTGTGAGCGGCAATTGTCCGCATCCGTCGCCCCGTCTTCAAATCCCAGAGAATCACATTATTGTCGTCGCCCCCACTGGCCAAAATCGAGCTGTCCGGGCTCACCGCCACCGTCTTGACCGATTTTTTAGAATGCACCGAATTGAGAGTCCGCACCAGGCGTCCCGTCCTCACATTCCAAATTCTAATCGTCCCAAAGCTTGCGCTCACCAAAGTTTGACCGTCAGGCGACAGGGCGATCGCATTTACACTCCCGACATTATCCAAACTTCTTTGCAAAAAATGAGTGGTAGGTAAAGTCGAAAGCAGCCACACGGGGTTTGCCGGAAACACCCCGTAACGCAGCGAACCGTAAATTTGAGACGCGCCAATACTCACCATCAAAACAGCCGTGCCCGCCAGCAACTTCTTTTTCCAATCAAAAACATCTTTCTGGGTCTTGTTCAATCCCGAATTCAGAGGTCTGAGGCGGTTTATGGAGCTCTGTTTCTTCGCCCCACCCTCCCCGGCAGTTGTGCGAATTTTAGTTTGCCCCGTCGTCGGCAACTGAGTCGGGATCTGAGTTTCTGCGCCGTCGAGATTAATTTCCTCCAAACACTGCAAAACCATCTGGGGACTTTGAGGTCGATTCCCCGGAAAAGGCGCCATCAGATAATCGATCACATTAGCCACGGAGTCGGAAACTTGAGGAGCTCCTTTGCGCCACATTAATCTGCCCGTGCGCGGATTCTCTGGAAACGCAGTCGGCGGCTTTCCAGTCAGCAAATAAACAAAAGTGCGCCCCAGAGCAAAAAAATCTGACTGCGGAACAGCCTTGCCATTTGTTTGTTCCGGCGGCGTGTAGCCGGGGGAAACAATACCAGTTACATTTTGCCCCTGGCCCACCTTAGCGAAATAAGTCGCCGAAACTTCCCGAGCAGTCCCGAAGTCAATCAGCACTAACTGCCCGTTTGGCTTGCACATAATATTGTGCGGCTTGATATCCCGATGGAAATAGTTGAGGCGGTGAACTTGGTCTAAAATTTCCGACAGTTGTTTGAGCCAGTTTACAGCTTGTTCTTGACTAATCGGGCGGCCCCGATGTTTCAGCCAGTCTTGCAAATTGGCCCCAGCAATTTTCTCCATCACCAGACAGTGAAAAGACTCTGTGCTGTGAGCTGGCGTAAATGTAAAATAACCGTCGCGATCGACTTTTGGAATACCTGGATGTCTGAGCCTGACCAATACGTCAGCTTCTTGCTTAAACAGTTCTACAGCTTTGGGATGTTCTTTGAGCAGGACTTTGAGCACTCTTCGGGCGCCGTTGTCGTCCACTTCAAATGTTCTGCCAAAGCCGCCGCCTCCGAGAGGCGCGACTAGCCGATATCGACCTTGCAACAAAAGTTCTGACCCGCAGTGGATACACGCGGATTTGCCAGAGTTGGCTGGATCGGAGGGATTCGGGCATTTGGGATTGAGGCAATAACTCACAGAAGCCACATAACCCTGATTGAGGTTGCTCTATCAAGTTTTACTTTGACACTGCTCTACAAAAGTTGGCTAAACTTATCTAAGTTTCACCATTCAACTAGAAGTATTTTCTAGAGGGTCTGATTCCTGCTTCTGCCAAGAGAGTCGGCTCTTACTTGTCCACAGGCGTAAATTCGGGTGGAGCAGCACCCTATTTTTGAAGTCTCTACAACTATTTATTATTGTCGAAGCTTTTAGCCATTGTTTAACCATTATTTTCAACCAATTTAACGAATCGTGGTATCCCGTTCGACCTTTTTATAGGCTGGTCAGTTTTAAATCGACCGTCGTTTACTGAGTCCAACTCAATTTTCAACTTATGACGATCGTAGCACACCTAGTAAAAGACTCATGAGCACCCTTGATTGAAATCTTCCAACGTCTCTGAAGTCGAGGGAGGCTTTAGTCTTGCTTGACTTCAGCATCCCGTGTTTTTGTATAACCGGGGCAGTGCGATCGAACGATCGGCTTGAGGCCAAAGGTTTTGTTATTTGTCACAGCCGATCGAGGTCACAAATCCCCGATCGCAGCACATAATGTACAAACAGACCAGAAATAATAACGAGAGAGCATCCACATTTCAATTGTACGATCGCAACCACCACTCTCGAAGAAAGAAGTGAGAGTGGGAGAGTGAACGAGTGAGGGAGTGAAAAAATCTGCCTTCTTCCCTCGAACCTCTTCCCTCTTCCTTCAGCACAAGAAAGCCTTTTAAACAAGTCCCTCAATTACCGGATGGAAGTAGAACGCCAGCGCCAAAACCGTATAAGCTGCCAAGAGCAAAGTACCTTCTAGCCAGTTAGAATTGCCATCAGAACTGATAGAATTGGCGATCAGCACCGACACCGCAACTGCTACAAGTTCAAACGGGTTGAAATTCAAGTCCATCGGTTGGCCCAAGACAAAACCTGCCAAAACCAACACCGGCGCAACAAACAAAGCAATTTGCAAACTCGAACCCACGGCCACAGAAACCGACAAATCCATTTTATTTTTCATCGCCACCGTCACCGCTGTTGTATGTTCGGCTGCATTGCCAATAATCGGCACTAAAATCACCCCGGTAAACAGTGATGTCAGCCCCAAACGCGCCGTCGCTTCTTCCAGAGTACCCACCAACAGTTCCGACTCGACAGCTACCATCAGGGTACAGGCCAACAGCACCCCAATCCACAGCGGCAGATTGACTTTGTGGTCAGGACTGTCTGGTGCTAAGTTACTTTCAGCTAATTCTTCAAGCATTTCTATTTCTGCTACCCCCGCATCGTACAGATAACTGTGGGTTTTCATCGAAAACAGCAGCGTCAGCACGTAGACGACAATCAGGACTATAGCAACAGCGCTAGAGAGGTTCTGCATAGTTTCTGCAGGGATGCCCGTAGAGGTGGCATTAACTGCAGTCGGCACCAAAATGGCAATCACGGCTAAGTTCATCGCTGAAGCGTTCAACCGGGCGACTATCGGCTGAAATTCTTGTTCTTTGTAACGCAAGCCGCCCAGCAGCATCGCAAATCCCATCACCAGCAACAGGTTACTCATAATTGAACCGGTGATGCTGGCTTTGACAACATCTATTAGTCCGGCGTTGAGGGCGACGATGCCGATAATCAGTTCCGTGGCATTTCCGAAGGTAGCGTTCAGCAAACCCCCCAAATTGGCACCGAGGACGACGGCGATTTCTTCGGTGGCCGTCCCCATCCACGCGGCTAGAGGGATGATGGCTAAAGCCGAGGTGACGAAGATTGTGGAGGATTCCCAGCCGAGAAAGTGTCCGGCGATGGAAACTGGGATAAATAACAGCAGGCTGGAAATAATTGTATTTGTGTTTAGCATTTAGATTCTCAAAAGCTGCCAACCGTCAATCATAGCCTGTGACCAAATGAAAAAAAGGGTGAGGGTGAGGGATTTGGGTGTTTGCTTAAAGCTGGGGGTGGGCGATCCTCTTCTGCAAGCTTCGCTAACGGGCGATCGCTGCATGGCGGCTTTCACTGATGTGACAAACTAAGAGAGGGATTTGTTTAGCCGATCGATTCAATGGATTTTTGTATTCGGTTAGCTTCCTTAGAAGACATTCCTAAGCTGACAACTTTAATTCCTGATTCTGCTAGAGCTTGTGCCTGCAGGGTACTACACTTCAGAGCAGATTGAAGGCGCACTGGGCAAAGCCTTTGGGGTTGACAGTCAACTGATTCTACAAACATACTTTGTTGCTGAGAACAATCACCAAATTGTTGGTTGCGGTGGTTGGAGTAAACGTAAAACGCTTTATGGAGGTGATTCAGGCAAAAATAATCCAGAAGACAGCCTCCTCAACCCAGACAGCGACTCGGCAAAGATTCGTGCATTCTTTGTTCATCCAGCATCGGCACGTCGAAGAATTGGAAGTCAGATTATGCGAGTATGTGAACTGGCTGCTGAGCGTGCTGGATTTAACTACCAGCCGGGAAGTCCCGGGCGTATATTCAGAGGGGATGAATCTGAGCGCTAAGCGAAGTACCCCGAAT
>NZ_JAUBUB010000023.1:0-64658 GCF_036705265.1 Microcoleus sp. B4-C2 | reverse complement strand
CCGCCCGTCCAAAAAGGACGGGCGGGACGCCCATCCCACAAACTTGTGGAAGTTATTTAATTCTCATTCCTTAGTTCGGAGGAACTATCGGATCGTCCTCTCCAGAACTGCATTTTGTTCTGCGCTCAGCTTGGGCAATTTCCATCAAGGGATAACTACCAACGGCTGATACTAAACTTGCCTCTATATTCGCAATGATTTCTCCCGCAGCATTGGGAACCCCCATTACTAATAAAGTCAGGGGGGTAGATGAAACTATAGGTATCACAGCTCGTTTCTCCGTCAAAGAAAGGGATAAGGGAGAAGCTAGTTGGCCAACTGCGCTCTATTATTAACCAGGGGGTAGGGAAACAATTATGCAAAATTTTCAGAAAAAATTTCCCCTCATCAAGCTGCAAACCTTCTCAG
Organism: Microcoleus sp. B4-C2; assembly: GCF_036705265.1. NCBI lineage: Bacteria > Bacillati > Cyanobacteriota > Cyanophyceae > Oscillatoriales > Microcoleaceae > Microcoleus > Microcoleus sp. B4-C2. Next base: position 64,250 of record NZ_JAUBUB010000023.1, on the reverse strand, counting down.
TGCTTTCTTTACGGACTATTAAATTTTCTGTAAATCTTACATTGAGAGGCAATTAAATCCTAGGCAGAGTACATCTCTGAGGTAAAATTAAGTCTAATCCTTTAATTGCTCAGGCATAGTCTCATGCCGATTCCCAAACTCAGTGAAGCGACGATCCAGCATAATACCTCTGCCTCCTCCCTCAAGCGCGGTGAAACTTACTATTTAGCGGGTAATGTTACTAGCGCTGTCCTGCGTGGCAATATCGTGCAAGCAATAGTGGAGGGCTCTGCTGTGCAACCTTACCGTATTACGATAAAATTTGATGACGCTAATGTGGCATCATCAAATTGTACTTGTGCTTACGATCGCGTTGGGTGGTGTAAACATATTGTTGCTACCATGTTATTATGTCTGCGACAACCACAAATAATTGAGCAGCGCCCCACACTGGAACAATTACTCGATCGCCTCAACGATGTACAAACCCAGCAATTAATACAACATTTAGTAGAAAAGGAACCCTCACTCATCGATCCGATCGAACGATACGTTAACTTAAGTGCTATTCCTACGCCTCCACAGCCACCTACTAAAGCACCCCGTCGTACCTCCATTAATCCTGCTCCCTTTCGACAACAAGTACGACAAATTTTGCGAAATGCTGTGCGTTATTTCGACGAGGGATGGGGGGAAGAAGACCCCATTACAGAAGAAGTTTTAGATGTGATTCAGCAAGCGCAGGAATTGATTGCAGAGGGAGATGGTAACAACGCCTTAGTAATTTTACAAGCCATCACCGCAGCTTGCGTTAAAGATTGGGATGACGTAGAAGAATATGGCGCTGAAAGTTCTGATATAGCTAACGCTTTGGATGAAGCTTGGACAGAAGCCATTTTAACGGCTGAACTAACTGCTGAAGAAGAGATCGATCTTCAGGGGATGTTAGAAGCTTGGCAAGATGAATGGGACTGCGATTTCAGCATCAGCTTGAAAGCATTACGCCAAGGTTGGGATGACCCCCTAATTCAAGAGGTACTTCAAGGAAATATTACGGGGCAAGAAATAGGAGCTAATGACGCACCAGAATGTGCTAAAAACTTAGCATTAATTCGCTTGCAAATCCTCGATCGCCAGGAACGCTATCAAGAATACTTATACTTAGCGCAAGCAGAAAACTGCTCTCAACAATACTTGACGATGTTAAGTCGTTTGGGGAGAGTAGAAGAAGCAGTGGAAGCTGCTGCTACTCAGATGAAATCAGCGGAAGATGCTTTTGCTCTCGCTCAAAGTTTACAAGCACAGCAAGCCCAAGCTGAAGCTCTAAAAATTGCTCAAACTGGGTTGAATTTGTCAGGCAATTGCCTTTATAAACTGGCAATTTGGACGAGTGAGTTGGCTGTTGAATTGGGAGAAAACGAAGTTGCATTAAATTCTAGAATGCGGGTATTTCAAATCAAACCATCCTTTGCCGATTATCTTTTAGTGAAGGAGTTTGCAGGAGACCGTTGGTCAACTGTGAAAGCAAATTTGTTAGCAACTCTGAAAAGTGATAGAAGTTGGGGAGTTTCTGAAGCACAGGTTGATATTTTTCTTTATGAGGGGCTTATTGAAGATGCGATCGCTGTTGCTGATGGTTTGAGTGGCTACGAATCGGCACTGGTTCACCGAGTAATGGGGGCTGCGATCGCCCACCGCCCCGATTGGGTGATCGCCAATGCTTGTCGGCTTGCTGAATCGATTATGGATCAGGGCAAATCAGAGGACTACGATCGTGCAATTAAGTGGTTGGAAAAAGCCCGCGCTGCCTATTTACAAATGGGGCAAAATCTTCAGTGGTGTGCTTATCGTTCTCAACTTATGCAAGTACACAATCGGAAGCGGAAGTTAATGGGGATGCTGAAGAGTCCAGATTTAGATTGAGGCTGAATTTTACCGTAAACCGGAACAGGTGAAAGCGGCCCAATAAAAAGGGTCAGCAAAAGGGAAATCTAAGCAACTAATTATTTCCAGTCGTTCCAAAGTTTTGTAATTGCGTGTTGCTGTTTCGGCCCGCTTTTCTTCCTCTTGTAGCCATTGTAGATAGTCGGCAGAACCTTCTGGATAGGAATTACGCTGGTTTTCTGCAAACTGGCGATCGCCCTCCGCCTCTTCAAATTTGCGTTCTAATAAATCAGCAAGTTGGGGAGAATAGCAAGCGACAAATTCTGATCCAGAGAGCGATCGCAAATTTCTTTGTGCTTGCTGCAAGGCTTTTAGGCGGCTACTTCCTTGCTGCCGAAGTTTGTGATAAAAAATTGAAAATAAGGCTGTTGCTAAATCATCTACAGCCCACAGCGTGCTCACCACACTCCGAGCCCCTGCACATAAAAAGCCCGTCGATAATGTCAAAATATCATCAGTAATTTCCGTAGTTCCTAACCCTGTTTCACAACAGGATAAAAACACATCAACTAAATGAGGAAGCCGCCAGCCCGGTGTCATTAACTGCCCCAAAGTAATGCTACCATCTGCCAATTGCAGTCGGGATTCTAACGGATTATCAAGGCGAGATTGAGCATGATGGCTAGAGATAATTCCCTGGACTTGTAAAGAAAGTTGCCGATAGTTGCTGACCGTTGCTTGGCTACGTCCTCGTAAGTGTTGTTCATTGCGAATATTATAAAGTTTGGCAATTTGTTCACCCTCAAAACTTGCACAGGGTAAATCTTCCGTTGCATCTTCCACAATACCATACATTAGTCGATCGTTAACAGGTGGACGTTTGTGGCAAAATTCTAAAACTTGACAACTAGGAGTGTAACGAATTAGAAATTTATCGCCTAAATATTGACCATTTTCTAAGGGTAAAGCAGCAAAAGGAATTTGGTGTAGGCAAAGGTGAGGAACAATAATCAGTTCCTCGATATTATTAAGGTACTGACGAATCAGGTTATCGATTTGCAGGCGGCGGGAAAGTTTCGATAAAAACTGCGGAATTCGATTTCTCCACTTAGCTTTACATTGTAATTGCTCTTGGATTAATTTACTTGAATCGCCAGCCTCCAAGTAGTGTTTTAGCCAACCTTCATGAATCCATTGTTGTAAGTTTTTCCCTCGTTTTCTGGTTATTTTGTACAAATTTAGTTCGGCTTGTCGCAAAACAAATACATATGTATCTTCCTCAGTAGTGTAAAAATCAAGTATAGCTGTAGTAGGGCGATCGATGAGTTCTTGAATCGCGGTTAAATTAGGGGGACTGACTTGAATTTCGCCCGCTAAAACCGGATCTAAACGTCTTAGTTGTTCCCAAATTAGTTGTTTTTCACTTTCTAAACCTTGGATATTTTCACTAACGGCTTCTAAAGCTGCTCGATTGCGTGTACAATCCATATCAATTAGATCCTTAGCTCTAACTGCAATTAACTTCTGCTTTTTACTTGATTTCTTTAAACCGGAACGTTCGCAATCTATCTGTCGTTGAATCCCTTCAAATTCTGCTAAATATTCTTCTACTTCAGAAGGTATATCTCCCTGAGAGTAAAGGTCATTACTGGCAATTAAATCTACTAAGCGACGAGAGCGGGAACGTTCTACATATTCAAAAGCTTGTGAAAAATTTTTCGTATTAACTAATGCTTGCACAATATGTTCATAAAGATATATATCTTCTCCTAAGATTTCTTGGCGGCGTCGATCGGTATTAGCCCAAACTCGCAATTGTTCTAAAGCTTCAATAGCAAGACAATACCCTTCAATGGCTTCTCTCCATAGTCCTAATTTGAAGGCAATTTGACCTAAAACTTGTCCCGAAATCAGACAAAGTTGGGGGAAAGCTTGAGGAGTTCTAACTTTTAATGCTAACTTAAAGTATTGCATTGCTTCGGTAAACTGCTCTAAATTGTGGTAGAGATAACCTAAATTATTTTGTACAGTTGCCCAATTTTCAGGAAAATCTTTGAGAGTATAAACTTCTAAAGCAGCTTGGTAATAGTCCCTCGCCAGTTTCATATTTTCGTCAAAACTTCCTTGAGTGCGATCGCTATAAGCATAACCTAAGTTTAATTGCACCATAGCCCAATCTTCAGGAAAATCTTTCTGAGTATAAACTTCCAAAGCTGACTTATAGTAAAAAATCGCCATTTCTAAATTTTCAACTTCATTTTGAATAGTGCGACTCCTATAGGCATTTCCTAAATTATTTTGGATCATTGCCCAATTTTCAGGGTTAATTTGACGGGTATTTACTTGCAAAGCCATTTGATAGTAATTAATGGCTATTTCTAAGTTATTATCCTCATCTCCTAGCAGACGTTCGCTATAAGCACTACCAATATTATTTTGCAGCATTGCCCACTGTTCAGGGAAATCTGAGCGAGTATATATTAGTAAAGCATTTTCATAACATTTGATAGCACTTTCTAAATTTTGTAAGGAATCGCCATAAATTCGTTCACTATGAGCAATTCCTAAATGCTGTTGTGTTTCCGCCCACTGTTCGGGATAATTTTCATAATTACGAACTTGCAAAGCATTATTAAAAGCTTCGATTGCTAATTCTATATTTTCGAGACGGCTACCAGATTTGCGATTGAGGTAAGCAATCCCTACATTATTTTGAATCATCGACCATTGTTTACGATTAAATGCTTTTTGATAAGATTCAAGACAGCTAAGATAAAGAACAATAGCTTCTTCTACATTTTCAACTTGATTCCCTTGAGCATTTCTTAAATAAAAAGTTCCTAAGTTATTCTTGAGCAAACCCCAAATTTCAGGAAATTGACTATAACAGCCAGCATCTAAAGCAATTTTATAATAGCCGAGAGCTTTCTCAAGGTTATCAAGTCGCTCTCCTTTAACTCTATTTTGATAGCCATACCCTAAATTATTCTGGATTTTTAACCAATTTTCTAAATAAGTTTCTGGATCGTAAATAGTTAAGGCATTTTGAGAAGCAGCAATTGATGCTTCAATATTTTCGGAAATGTCTCCTTTTAGTCTCTCTAAATAAGCAACTCCTAAGTTAAGTTGTATCAGTCCCCACACTTCTGTAAAAGTCTCTGAATTATACACTTGTAATCCTAATTCATAATATGCAATTGCCCGTTCCAAGTTATCGGAATATTTCCCCGTTGTAGAAAGGTAATAGGAAAATCCTAAATTATTTTGAGTGTTCGCCCAATTGTCGGGATAGTCCTCACGATTATAAACTTGTAAAGTAGCCTCTATCAAACTCCTACCTAATTCTATATTCTGTTCTTGACTTCCCTTGAATCTGGTGAGATATGTCGCCCCTAAATCATTATGAATCAAAGCCCATAATTCAGGAAATTCTTCTTTATTACAAATTTGTATAGCCCTTTGATAACACTCAATCGCTTTCTCAAGATTATCAGCACGATTTTCTATTTTTTGACGGTAAGCATCTCCCATACAAAATTGGATCGTACTCGATTGTTCGGGGAAGTCTTCAGCACTATAAACAGTTAAAGCTGCTTGATAACACTCAATTGCTTTTTGGAGATTGTCGTCTCGATTCTCTTCAATTGTAATATAAGCATTACCTAAGCTCTCTTGAGTTTCTGCCCACTGTATGGGATAATCAGTATAAGTACGGACTTGTAAGGCATTGTAAAAAGTGGCGATCGCCCTTTCAATGTTATCTAATTTTTCTCCTTGAATACGATTATAATAAGCTAGACCCAAATTATTTTTAATTCTTGCCCAATCTGTAGGATTATCCTCTTTTGGATAAACAGCCAAAGCAGCTTGATAATATTTAATTCCTAGTTCTATATTTTCCGATTCATCTCCCTTAACACGGTGGAGATAAGCCAAACCTAAATCATGCTGAATTTCCGCCCATTTTAAGGGAGACTCTTGACAATTCCACACTTTTAATGCTAATTCAAAAGCAGCGATCGCCCTCTCCAGATTTTCTTCTAAATCACCTTCAACTCTGTCAAAATAAACTAAACCTAAGCGATGTTGAATTACACTCCATAATTGCGGTTCATCGGTATCATTACAACATTGTAAAGCTAATTCATAACACTTAATTGCCCTTTCTAAATTCCTGCTACGGTTCCCAGCAATGCGAATTTGATAAGCAAACCCCAAATGGTTTTGAGCAATCAACCAATCCTGGTGGTAATCTTCTCGATTGATTGCAGTCGCTACTTGTTGATATCCCGCGATCGCAATTTCAATATTGTTTACACAATCGCCCAGAGTAAATTCTTGAATAAGAATACTAAAAGTGCCAATTACAGTGGCTATATCGTAAGCTTCTTCAGACTCTAATTTCGTTAAAACGTCAGTTGCCCAACTTCGCAAAAACCAATCAAAATTATCATCTAATTTATCTAAATTTTTCTCTAAAATAGGATACACAACTTCGGCATCTCCTTCACTTGCTTCAATTGCTGCCAAAACTTCTATGAAAAAATTTAATACGTCTTCAGAATTAGCTAATTTAGACCTAATTTGAATTAAGTCTTTTATCTTCGCCACCGCACTCCGCAGCCAGTCAGATCCCTCTTCATTTTCCTCAACTAATAACTCATCTGCCACATCCTCCATCACCTCTAGTAAACCTTCATTAAGAAGGTATGAATAGTCATCCAAAATATCTCGTTCTTCACCATCAGGACAGGTACGTAGCATTTCAATTAGGTGACGATAAGCAGAGTTGAGCTGTTCTTTCATGCTACATTTTTTGGCTTAATATCAGTTTTGGTTTTATATCAAGTTTGGTTGCACCAGCGACATGATATAGAGGAGACAGCAATCCTGTTTCCCTACCCGGATTAATTTTCGGGAGACGGGGCACTGCGCCGTGTCGAAAGCTGTGGGTAATATTAATTCCAAGGGTAGGGGATTTGAGATCACAGGAGTGCAAGTATCTGTATCGTTACAAATATAGCAATCCTAAATCAGTTTCAATAACTGGTTAACTGGTTCCCAAGCTCTGCCTGGGAACCGATGTCCAGAGGCTCTGCCTCGGCTGCGACAAGGGAGGCAGAGCCTCCGGATATGCGTTACCAGGCAGAGCCTGGTAACGAGTATAATCATTTAGGATTGCTATATATAGGCAAGCGAGCATGATACTCACATTCCTAAAAAACGCTTTTTACAAAATGGGTATGTTCTCAGTTTTTTGAAAAAAAACATTTAAGTTTTTGTTTCAACTTCCCAAATTCCTGCTAATTTATTTAGCATTTTTTGGGCTAACTGTTGGAGGTGGAAATCTGCGGAGATAACTTTTTCTTCTCGACCAATTTCTCCCATAAAAGCCTGTTGTTCAGCAGAAGACTCAACTATTTGATGATGAGGATTAATAGGAAGACTAGCGACTAATACATCTGCTCCTGCATAGCGCCATTTAATGGGCTTAGTAGTTCGGTAAATGCGCTCTAATTGAGCGATAATTTCTGAAAAATTTTGTGTTTCTAAGAGTTGTCGCACTTCTACGGCTACTGGATCGTCACTTGTCAAAAACTGATTTCCTAATTCCAGACGATAGAGATGATCGATGAGAGCATCTAAGTTTTGGAGTTGGGCAATCTGGATCTGGCTTGGCAACGGAGAATTATCCAGTGATGGGGTAAATCCTAGCAGTTTCCCTGAGTCTAAATTTTCCCCAAATTCAACTATTACATAGCCGATTCTGTCTTCTATGGCTGCTGGTGGAATTACGATCGCACTTTCTCCAAACCAAACCGGGCGGCATTCTAATTTACCCATCCCTGGTAACACCAAATCAGCAATATCCCACTGGGCACGGACGACTGGATGCCAACTATCGCCTTGAATTAAATCGGGTTCGTAAGCTTGCCATTTGAGGTAACTATAGACAACATAAACTGCTAAAGTATTCACATAAACTCGTTTGGCAGCCTCATGCTTTGTCAATTCAGGAGCGAGTTGCAGAGTCTCGGCCGCAAATTTTCGAGCGGTGCGGTGAGCCTCAGTACCTAGTGGAACTGTCAATAGCGTTGGGTTTGTGCTTTGCATAATTTAATCCTCTCTTGTGTATCCTAGCTCTAATGCGATCGCTTGGAGCAAGGGGCGACAGTTCCTTTCCCAGTGTGATTTTAGAGTTTGGTAGTTGATGTTAAATTCTTTGGCGATCGCAGTAAACTTGTCAGGGGTGGTTTTAAACAGCACCTTTAATGTGAGAACTTGACAGTTACACTCTGGATGATTTTTAGGATGACAGGAGCGAAATTTCCCATCGGGGTCTTCTTGGACGTATTGTTCTAGCTGTTGAATAATATTCTGATAATTTTCTTGTTCTAAAAGTGCGATATAGCCATCCAAACCACTGCGGGTAGGAGGGGAAAAACTTGTTTCTGAAAGCACATCCAGCAACGCGGTTGTAGTATCTGAGCCTCCTATGAGGGCATCTAAACTGTAGGTGGGCGGTTGAGAAGGTAAATTCAAATCCTTAATGCGCCACTCTAGGTAACTATTTATCCATTGTCGCAGTCGTCTTGACACATTCGGATCGCTAAGCTTGAAGTTCGAGCAAATGCTTTTGTTCACCCATACCCAGGTTTTATTTAAGGCGTCTAAATAATCGGGATGTGCAGATCGCAGTAGTCCGGGAAGTTCCTGTAGTTCGGCGAGCAATCGGTTCATCGCTTTGCGCCTTTGGGAGCTGTTTTGGGGATACTCGCATACCTCCTCAATTAGTTGGCGCAGCATTTGATCCATGGGTGTTAAATTAATTATTTGAGTTCTAAACTCATTGTTGCACCGCTTGGAGATTCTCCGCTAACCAGAGGATGCTCTGTGTTCTGCGTGCACCCGAAAGTTAGAGTTAGATCGTGTCCGATCGATTAACCATAATATCCCGGTCGGGGCGGGTTTTTGAGATTGTCCATTATTGGCAGGTATTGTTGGTGAACCCGCCCTTACAAAAATCCCGATCGCTCGACCGGACAGGATATTATATCAATTGCGGTTTTCACTCCTCATGACTGTTAATTGTTGATTCGGGGTCGCAAAACTGAATGATGGTTGAGTGTTGAATGTTGACTCGATTGTACGCCCGACGATGAAGCGCGAATATCACAGATTTCAGATTAATTCAAGTGTCGATCGATCGTCACAATCGAAACTGGCCGCAACGCATCAAAACGAGTTGAATTCCCCCCAGCCACAGAACGCGACAACTGCACTTGCACGATTCGGTAACTCCAGTGCGGTTCCCGGCGCACCCGATCGCCCATCCAGCTCAAAACAGTAGCAATATCCTCAAAAGCATCCAAAGCCAACACGATCGAGCCTCCAGGGAGCAGCCGCAGCGCGCAAACGCCCAAAATTTTAGTCAACCCTCCCCCACTACCGCCAATAAAAATCCGGTGCGGAGGACGCAAGCGGTGCAAGATTTCCGGGGCGGTTCCGTGAATCGAGAACACATTTTGCAGCCCAAAACGGCCATAGTTGAACTCGATCGCAGAAGTGCCAAAAACCGTTTTTTCGATCGCATAAACCTCAGACTGCGGGAATAAACGAGCAATCTCGATCGACACAGAACCGTTACCAGCACCCACATCCCAGACAACTTGTCCCGGTTGCAAAGCCAATTGTGCCAAAACCAACACCCGCACTTCCCGTTCAACCGTCAAACCCGGCTTATCTCCACAACCGATAAAAGCTGCATCCGGTATTCCCAACAAAGGCAACTTTTCCAAATCCAAAGGTTCCGTCCCCGGCGGGGGTTCCCGCAGCATCACCACCACGCTCAGCGGTGCAAAAGACTCTCCCAGCAAAGCTTCCAGAGACTTGGGGCTTACCCGTTCCTCGGCAGCCCCCAAATTTTCGCAAACCCAAAACTTGTAGCGTGTCGGCAAATCTAGAGCTTTCACCAAACTTGCCAGTAAAGCCGGAGTATGAGCTTCGTCCGCCAGCACCGCAATCTTCTCCACACCGAGCTTCAGCTTCGCCGTCAGCTCCTCAAAATAGCGTCCTTGAGAGCCTACACAATGAGCATCTTGCCAAGGGATTCTCAAGCGGTTAAAAGCCAACTGCACAGAACTGACATGGGGGTGAAAAGTCAATTTTTCTGCAGGCAATTGGGCAATTAACAACTTTCCCCAGCCGTAGAACAGCGGGTCGCCGGCCACTAAAATTACGATCGGTCGATCGCGGGGTTCCACCGTCCCTGCAGAGGGTTCTAATTCCGGTTCAGTCGCCCACCAGCGCCGAATTTCCAGAATTGCTTCGGTCAAATCTTCCAACGCCCAGCGCTCTCCGTCGTGCTGGGGAAAATAGCTCAAATGGCGATCGCTCCCTATGAGCAAAGCGGCCATTTCTACAACCTGCCGCGCCGATTCGCTCAGCCCCGCAGCTCCATCTAAACCTATACCAACAACGTGTACTGTCACTTTTTAAGCAAAAAGTAAAAAACCAGAATTACTGATTTTTCCTGGTTTTTCATAAATTGTTTCCTTGACTTTAATGTCAAACAAAAATAATTAAAGCATTTAGGATCGTCAATTAAATAATTTCCCTTTTTTCTTGTGGGATGGGCGTCCCGCCCGTCCCCGATAGACGGGCGGGACGCCCATCCCACAACAGTCATGAAAAGTGGATTTTATTTAATTCTGATCCCTTAATAGCCAATATCCTGACTATTGTCACAGGGGAGAGGGGGAGAGGGGGCGAAAGAGTGGGAGATGGGAAGAGTGGGAGATGGGAAGAGTGGGAGATGGGAAAAAATCTTCCTTCTTCCTTCTTCCCTCTTCCTTCTTCCTTCTTCCCTCTTCCTTCTTCCCTCTTCCTTCTTCCTTCGTTAAAACTCAAAAACAGGCCATTCCGGTTGCCGGAGATAGGTGGTCATGTCGTCAAACTTCCGCAGTTCCACTCGGTTTACGGACAGTTCTTGCGGCGTGTCCAGCCATTGCTCGTTTAACTCTGACAGCAAAGCGCACAAGCGAGCGCGGTCAAGGTTCGGCCCGATGTCCCCAAAATAACCCAGAGTAATGTGTGCCGTGAAATGATATTGCTGTTCAATTCCCAAAGCCATTAAATCGGGATTTTGATAGATCGATCGGCGAAACTCCAGAATTTGCTTGTAAGAGTTTTCGTCCGTCGGTGCCAAACAAACACCCACAGCTCTAGTCATCACCATCAACCCCAGCACTATCCAGCGAATGGGAGCGCCGCCCGCCAAGGGTTTACAGGCGGCAAAACGATCGGCCATGCGCGAGCGCAGTTGCTCCTCAAATTCGGGATTTTTATCAGAGGCATCTCGAAAAGCGCTGCTCCAAATCAAATCGGCTACGGTTAAATGGAAGGTATCAGGAGGCAGTGCCACGATCGCACCTTCCGCTATTTCCTGCAATAGCCGTTGTTGGATCGAGTGCAAATTACTATACAATGCAGCATTTTCTGCATCTTCCCCCGCAGGGGGCGTAATCACCGAATAACCTGGAAAAGGTACAGGATTTCTCCGGCCTGCTTCGTCGGGCTTAAATTTTGGAGATTCCTGAATGTGTTCCACCTGGGACTTGTAGGAGTCCAGCAGCGTCATTCGCGCCACCCGATTTACGTAAGCTTGATAAGTATCATCCAATCTTGATTTCCTCGCGGTGACATACTCCCACACCAAATTTTATATTATGGCGCGGGCTTCCAACAGCCCTATTCAGGATATGTTGGACAAGCCTCGCCTGCAACTCTGATTTTTTTGGCTAGTGAGCGTTTATGCAAATTTACCTGTTTTGGGGGGAAGACGACTTTGCGATGGCGCAGGCTGTGACAAGTTTGCGCCAAACAGTCCTCGACCCCAACTGGGCTAGTTTTAACTATGACAAAATTATTGCCGATTCCGCCGGATCTGTGGTCGAAGGGCTCGATCGAGCCTTAACGCCCCCCTTCGGTACCGGCAGCCGTTTTGTCTGGCTGGCAAATACGACTGTAACGCAGCAGTGCTCTCCTGAACTGTTAGCGCAATTTGAACGGACGCTGCCGGTGATTCCCCCTACCACCGTGCTGCTGCTGACATCCGTCAAAAAACCCGACAGCCGGCTCAAATCTACCAAGTTACTCTTCAAGTCCGCCCAAGTGCGGGAATTTTCACCGATTCCGCCTTGGAATGAGAAAGAATTAGCCCAGCGGGTGCGCCAAGTCGCCGGCGAAATGAATGTAAAATTGACCGCCACAGCGATCGAACTTTTGGCCGAATCCATCGGCAGCGATACCCGCCAGCTATACAGCGAACTCGAAAAATTGCTGCTGTTTGCGGGCAACCGCAGCCAACCTCTGAACCCGGAGGAAGTTGCGGCACTGGTGCACTGTCACGCCCAAAATACCTTCCAGCTAGCCGATGCGATTCGCGAGGGCAATACCTCCGCCGCTTTGGATTTATTGGCCGGCTTAACTGGCCGCAGCGAGCCTGGTTTGAGGATAGTGGCTGGCTTGACTGGTAAGTTTCGGATTTGGCTGTGGGTAAAGGCAATGATCCAAGCGGGCGATCGCGATGATAAAATTGCTCAAGCTCTAGAACTAGGCAATCCGAAACGAGTATACTATTTTCGTCAAGAAGTCAAGAACGCCAGCTTAGAAAAACTGCAAAAAAGTTTGCCCTTGCTGCTAGACTTAGAAGCTTCTTTAAAGCGGGGCCGGGAAGAAATCTCAACCCTGCAAACCAAAGTTATAGAACTTTCTAGCTTGTTTCGCTGATGCGCGACAGGGCACAGGAGCGACCCCTTACTGTAAATTTTTACAACAAATTTCGATAGTGGCTATGTGCTTGATGCCCGATCGCAGGCCAAAAGGTCAATAGATACTAGAAATACTCTCAGAATGCCAAAGTAGAAGTTAATGTGGTAAATAAATATTGTCCGCCGAATGCCGATCGGTTAATATTATTTGCCGGCTCTCCACCCCCCCCAAAAAAAGAGCGCTACCCATGACACAACAGAACCCGCGGGAACTGCTCAAGCAAGGCGATCCAAAAGCGATCGCATCTAGCATCAACCGTACACTCAAACCCAAAGGCATCAACGCCGATGTGACGCGGGACAACGGCTGCCTCCACATAATTCTGGAGGCAGACAAAGTACCGGATCAAATGGTATTGGTCGATTTCATCCGCACCGGCATGACGAAGCTGGGACTCGAATCAATTCACACTGTAAAGGTTTACGGGCGTCGAACAGGTGACGGTGAGCCTGCGTGGGAAGATGAAATTGATCTGATGCCTGCAAATTCCATGCCTTACCCCTTGGATAGTGGAATGCCTGACGACTCTGTAGGTTTAGGTGATGTCGAGCCCGAAGAAGAAGACTATTATCAAGAAGGAGAATTCGATCGAGATGACGACGAGGAAGACGAAGACGAATACGAAGATCAAGCCCCGCCTCCGAAAAAACAATTTCCCAAATGGGTAATACCTGTGGGTATCTTAGTACCTCTGGTGGCGATCGCAGGGCTTTTCTTTACTAAAACTTTCCCCTTCGGCGACTCTAACCCAGAACCCATCGCCCCCGAAGCTGCTTCCCCTTCCCCGAAACCCGCATCTCCCCCTTCTAAAGCCGCTGCATCCTCGACCGCCGCATCTCCGGGCACCCCACAGGCAGCCTCCCCTGCACCAAAACCCGATCCCACTGCTACAGCGCCAGCAAGCCCAGCTCCAGCCTCACCTGCACCAAAAGCCGCCGCGCCTAAGCCTGACTCTTGGAGAGAAGCCGTTAACACAGCTCAGAAGGCAGCAATTTCGGCCCAGACGGCTCAGTCTCAAAATGAGTGGATCGCAGTAGCAAGCCAGTGGCAACAAGCGGTTAAGCTCATGAGAGCCGTACCGTCAACCAGCCCTAACTATCAAAAGGCTCAGCAAAAAGCGGCAGAATATCAGGCTAACCTGATTGTTGCCAACCGCAGGGCAGCAGCAGCGCCTTAAGAGTTTTGAGTTTTGAGTTGAATACTCGATGTGCTAAAAGTCAAAAGTCAAAAGCCAAAAGTAAAAAAACTTGTTTTTACTGAAAGCTTTCTTACTTTTGACTTTTTTCAATTTTATTAAAATTTCATTTAACTTTACCTATTGCTCTGACGGGGTTACAACCCCGTCAGCCTGGTTGCTAACACAGAGCTTAGTTTAAATTTGTTCTTCCCCTTGATTAAAACGCTGAATTCCTTGATTTTTATCTACGCGCACAATAGCATCTTTGGGAATATTGAGGATGCCTGTAAATGAATTTTGGCTTACTTTGAAAGCTTCTTCCTTATTTTTGTACTCGGCAATTTCGCGCTGTAAATTGTCAATTGTCTCTTGAAACCGAGCGGCTTGTCTGAGCATTTCTTGTTCTGAAAAGTCCAGCAATTGAATCAGATCAGCCACCTGATATTCAAGTAATTGGGTTTCGGCAAGATTGTTATTAGTAACAAAAATTTTAGAATTTTCTGAATAGTCAAAAACACTTTTTTTTTCGGGCATGGATAATGCGGTTTTGACACTAAGTGCCAAATCTTTAAACATTTCAGCCGTGCTTTGGGGAATTTTAACTTTGAGGAACATCACTACCGCAAACACACTTCCTGACGGCAGAAGTCCCCCAAATGCCAAGACAGACTTGACGTGGTAGGGGATAATTAAAGAATTTTGCTCAGGAATAAAGGGGCTGCCTTTTGCCTCTGATACGTGAAAAATATTTAATACTGCGGGTTCTAATTGCAGGAACCTTTCTCGCTCTATTCCGAGGAATGTAGGAATGTCTAAACCAAACTGCCGGATTATTTCCGAAATCGCCGGCATTTGAGCCACTAATCTTGTGCTAACTAATGGAATAGCTGTATTGTCTGCTGCGGTGTGCCGAGAATTCCACTGCGGTTCTGTGCCTGCGGCTGCTAGCAGAGTCCAACATTTCATGTCGGCGGCGGGGGAATTGCCCTTCATCAAGCGGCGCGCGGATTGTTGCAATGAGTCTTCTAACTCCCCGTAGGGATGAGTTTTGAACAAACGCACTAAAGCACAGGTATTTTCTCCAGTTTGCGAATCGCAAAAATGTCGGTAAATATAGTTAACAATCTTCTGGCTGCTGGCTTCCATACTAGCAGTATTTCTACCGAACTGGCGCAGGACTAAGCTGCATTTCGCCATGTCTTGCGGGGTAAATAAGGTAATATCGTACATTAAAAAATGCTCTCCAAGAGCTCAAACACTGTATTTCATTTATCGTTAAGGCCGCTAAGCCATCCGGAATCCTACTGAGAGTTTTGAACAACGTGTTATATCAAATCCGGTAGCATCGGAATTATTCCTCTCTGTATTCTCTCCCTCTGCGTTCTCTGCGCCCTCTGCGGTTAAATCATTCCGATACAACCGGAAACGATATTAGTTAAAATATGTAGAAAATTTGCCCGCCAAATGCAGCGGTTGTATGCCAGGATACAGAAATTAAGATTTAAAAAAAATCTATCCCCTAGGGTAGGCCACAAGGACAGAAAAGCCGATGTATAATTTATGGAATAAGTTTTGACGATGACTCGCCCATAGAAATTAAAAAAACAAGGTTTTTCAGCGGATATGCCTCGCGTTGTATTGGGCATTTTCGTAGATAAAAGTCGGTTTCTGGGTCAGCCATATTCACAGAAATCCTAGAAACTCAAGCTGCAATTTTTGTGGGGGGCGATCGCACGCCGATTAATCAAAAATTGGTACAATTTCGTCAGTCTTGGACGCAGAAGCCGGGTTTGCTTACAGAGAAAAAACCCGGTTTCTTGGGTATTGGTAAGTAGATGCTGTGTTCAAAACTTTTAACCACGCCAAACAACTCTACTCAGCAGGTGGAGACTTTGCTTCTAGGGCATCTTTAGCAGACAATCCCTGATCTTGAACGCCAAAATACCACAAACTAGCAGCAGCTTCGGCGCGAGTCACTGATTTCTTAGGCTGAAACAGAGTAGTAAAACCAAAGACGCGGCGAATATTCGCCAAATCTCCATTGTTAAAATCAGCTAAAACTGCCCGCGACGCCTGGGAATCAATCTTAGAAGCATCTTGAAAACCCCACTTTTCTTTCACCCCGTCAATGTTAGCTGTCGGTAAAACTTGACGACTATCTAAAGGCACTTTCCAGAGAATCATTGTTTCGCGAGTTAAAGGTGCATCCGGGCGAAATTTCACATCTTTAGTTTCTCCAGAAAGCGAACTCGGAATTACACCGGCTTCTGCTAAACCTTGAATTGCTGAAAAATCCGGGTCAGTTTTGGGTACGTCAGAAAAGGCTGGTTCGCTAGAGTCTACTGCTAATCTAATTTGTTTGGCTTGACGGCTAGCATAAATCTGGTTGTTAGCTGCTACTAACCAGCGGGCGTATTCGCGGCGAGTGACAATTTTGTTGGGTTTGGGTAAACTGCTGGCAGTTTCTAAATTAGCGCTTTCTGTAGTTCGCACTTTTAGCACTTCCAACTGACTTAAATCTGCCACAAACTGCCGCAACTGTTGAGGAATTTGGGTGTCTAGTTGGCTAACTTGTGCTGATTTTGGCGATGCAGATGGTGTTGGAGTAGTTCCCTCTGAATTAGAGGGAGTTGGTGAAGCGGATGGAGATGCGCTAGACTCGGAATTATTAGGTTGGGGACTGGCTGCAATTTCGGGGCTTTCTTTGCTGTAGTCGATCGCAAATTCTGTAGAACCCCCTACTTTCTGAGTAGGAGAAAGCGACACTGTTACCCGTAAATTATCTCGCGTTGCTACCAAAGAACCTTGTCCCTCGGCGGTGGGGCGGCTGACTATTTCCCAGTTGCGACGCCCAAACTCTGTAGAGTAAAAGTTCCCAACGGAATTAACAGGATCTGTGCTTTCCCAGCGCAGCCGCACATTTTTTTGCGACGGATCGGTTTGCCCACTAACTTCGATTAACTCAGCATTAGGATAGAGTGGAATCTCTGTCGGGAAATCGGGAGGAAGTTTGGCGATAGAGTTTGTCTCAATTGTTGTCGCTGGTGGCGGGGAAGAGAAAACCACTGGATTTTGTTTTAATTTCGGATCGGCGGCTAAAGATTCTTCAAGTGCCTTGCTGTTGGGGCTGTTTGCACAACCTGTGACAGCAGCCAGCAGACACACAGCCAGCCAAGTATTTACAGCAGCGAGTATATTAGTTTTATTGGTTTTAGTGATTTTAGAGCGTCCTTGAGAGTTGCCTCGCCGTTGAGTAAATATAATATTCAGCATAAATCCCCCCTTTGCGGATATATTTCTAGGCTAGCGCAGATCGATCGGGCAAATATATTTATTACCCAAATGAAATTTCTGTATTTACTTCTAGTTACTGCTACATTACTTTCATACCCTGTCAAGTTTGCCCGTCCTGCTGCATCTCAACCAGCCCCGCTGCGGACAGCCATTCAGATGCCAGAGTGGCAGCCATTTTGCTCAGCGATGGGTCAGTTTGCGATCGATATGCCGGCAAATCCCAAAATTAATTATGAAATTTTTTCAAATCAAATTATTGCTCATACATACCGATCGAACTTAAAAAACAAAGAAACTTATTTGCTTCAATACTTTGACCTAGATTTTCGCCTGACTAACAATAATATCAATAATATCAGAATCACTTTAAATAGTGCAGTTGATTTTTTCGTCGTAGGGGCGAATGCTAAAGTCTTGCAAGTGCGGGATATTTCCCTCGGAGGCTATCCGGGAAAAGAGTTTGAGTTTCAGCCACTTTCCCCTACTGAACCTGTAGGTGTAGGTCAAGTTTTTTTGGTAGAAACGCGCGTTTATGGGCTGGTAGCCAGTACCTCAGAACCCGAAAATGCTCAAAAATTTCTCGACTCTTTTCGTTTATTTTGAAGCAGGAAGTTGGGTAATGGGTAGTGTACGATATTTAACGGATTTAACGGAGAAATGTTGAAGGAATAAGTCACAGATTCCAGGAAAGAGAGAAAAACGAGTGGGGAGCGGTTATCTAATTTATTAATAAAACTTATGCTTGGCAACTGGGTGTTCAGGAAAATCTTGACTTGGGCAACAAAAAAGATTCCCATCAACCGCGTTTTTGAGGAAGAATGTAGTCAGAACTAAATTACGCTAAATTTGACTTAATACCTTATGGTATTTTTTGTACTCTATCTAACGACATAGATAAATTTTACACCCGTGGAGCGATGTAGATACTTGCTCAAGTTTATATATTTGATATAAGGATTTTTAAATTGCAGAAAGCACAAACCAGAAAGCACAAACAAAGATGCTGTCTTGCTCCATCTCGCTCCCATCTGGCTCAACTAAGTCAGCCTCATAGAAAGCTTACCCGGAGGGTATTAACCTATTATGAACAAATTAACACCAATTCTCCTCAGCGGCATCCTATTATTTGGAGGTGCTGCTTGCAGCGACGTGGCTAAAACGAGCGCTGATGCTCCTAATTCGGCCACAGGAAATACCACTAGCCCGCCCCCAGCCGAGACAGTTCAAAAAACTCAGGGTGACGCCACTAGCCAGATTCGCCAAAACCAAGCAAATTCTGATATTAGGGCCAGAGAACAGCGCAACAATGTGACGGGAGGCGATGCCATAAGAGCCGATGGCGACCTCCAAAGTGAAGTGCGCTCCAAGTTAGAAGTAAACATCACTAAAGGTCAGCTAACTGTGGAGGCCAAAGACGGGCTTGTCACCGTAGGTGGCACAGTTCCCAATCAAACTGATCTAGCTAAAATTGAGCCGCTAGCTAAAGAGATTAAGGGTGTCAAAGATGTGAATGTTACGGCTGTTGTCGCCCCTGCTGCACCCGCATCGCCTAGCAGCAATCAATAAATGAGCCGGAAGAAGTCCGAGGGAAAGATATAGTTATCTAGTAGGAGAGAAGTCTGAGGGAAGAGGGTAAAGTTTGGCATTGTAAGATTGCTTGCGGAGCAGATTACAAGGCTTAGGTGACTCTCTAGGGAGAGCTGGGTTTTAAAGTGAAAGAGTTTAAATTGAATTTTAAATTCACCCATTCAAAACTCACGCAATACCTGCAACTTCCCCTTCCCAATTTCCGATTTCCCATCCCGGACAATTAGTGGGAAACCAACCTGAAGATAGAGTGGGAAGTTATTCCCAGCGACCGATGAAAATTGTTGGGAAAAAATGACTAAATGTGATTGATGGCAGAGCATAAATTCTGTGGTTGTGTAAAAGTAGTATATTTTTCAGGAGAAAAAAAATGGCTTTAGGTCAACACAAGCGAGCTGTAGGAGCATTTTCTAATTACCGAGATACGGAACTAGCCCTGATGGAGCTGCAAAGTACCGGGTTTCCGATGAATAAAGTTTCGGTAGTTGGGGAAAAGCTAGATAACAGCGAAATTGCGGGCGCTAGCGCTGGTAAGAGTACCGACGAGAAAGTCGGTGGTGGCGCCAAAGCAGGGGCGACAGCGGGAGTAGTGACGGGCGGTTTGATTGGGTTACTCGGAAGCATTGGAGCGCTAGCGATTCCGGGAGTTGGCCCGGTGATGGCGGGGGGTGCGATCGCAACTCTGCTGGCAGATACTGTAGTCGGAGGCGCGATTGGGGCTGCAGCAGGCGGTTTGGTCGGCGGTTTGGTCGGTTTGGGAGTTCCCGAAGATAAAGCTAAAGCTTATAACGATCGCGTCTCGCGCGGAGAATATTTGGTATTCGTAGAAGGAACAGATGCCGAACTTGCCACAGCCGAAGGAATTATGACTGTGCGGGGCATTCAGGATTGGGGCATTTACGATGTGCCAGCAGACACCGGCCGCAGAGCTTCGGGTCGCCAGAAGCGCGCCGTGGGAGTATTTTCCACCCGCCGCGAGACGGAACACGCACTGGGAGAACTGAGAACTGCCGGTTTCGACATGAATCGGGTTTCGGTCATCGCTAAGGATGCTGACTCCAAGGGCGACATCGCAGGCATTGACGTGCACGACAGCACGGACAACAAGGCCGATGAAGGGGCCACAAAAGGCGCCCTCACAGGTGGCACTTTGGGCGGTTTGACAGGCTTGTTGGTAGGTCTGGGCCTAGTGGCAATTCCGGGCATCGGGCCGATTATGCTGGCAGGAGCCTCAGCTACGGCGATCGCCACTACACTTGCCGGTACAGCTTTGGGTGCGGCAGCAGGGGGCTTGATCGGAGCTTTAGTCGGTATGGGAATTCCCGAAGAGGAAGCTAAAGTATACAACGATCGCGTGGCGAAAGGAGATTACTTGGTACTGGTTGACGGCAGCGAAGCAGAAGTCGCTAAAGCCGAAAGCATTCTGAGCCGCGGAGGTATTCAACATTGGAACACCTACGACTATAATCCCAGCGTCGATAGTGCTCGGGCTGATTACGGCGCACCGGGCACTCCAGGGGTTGATACTACGCCTGGTATTTACGATCCCAATCAGGGCGTTACGGGCAACCGTCGGATTTAATCATTCAGACTTTGTTTGGGTATGGTTTCTACTTTCTGCAGGGTAGTCGCACTCGCGCACTCGGATTGTAGAAAGCGATCCAAGCAACAGTGGCGAGCTAGCGGTTTTACGCTTCGTCGGTAAAATTATCTCAAAAGTCGGCTTTTTCTCTGAAAGCTGGCTTTTGTTTTGTTCTGGAAAGTTAAAAAAGCTCCCTGTCAAAAGTTTAATTTGGATTAGGGGCTCAATCCGTGAGCTGGGCTTTGCGCCGGAGGAGCGATGGGCTCCCTTAATTTTTATAGCCTAAATCAGCAGCAGTTTTTTACTCTGTAACACTCACTACAGCTCGATTGCCAACCCCGCAGTATTATCAAATTTGATGACATAAATTACAGCAGATATTGCCCAGTTAGTCAAAGAGCGACTATCTTTAATTATGGGGTGGCTAATTTCACCAACTTATACAGGTGAAGTACCCAGTCCCGCGCGCCCAGAAATGCCTGCGGTGGTCGGCAAATATTAGAATAGTAATAATTGTCGGAGGCTTCGGGCAAGACTTAGGCTGGTCATTAGTTAGCTGTAGCAGCAGAATTGCCGTTGGCAATACCTGCTACAGGAATACAGTTTTTCTGGGAATGCCTCACCGAAACATTTGAGAAGCCCAGAAACAGCTTTTATGTCCGGGAGCGCGTCAGGTGTCGGGTGTTCTGTAAATTAGAACCGCAAGCGCTCATGGATCGAGTAAACATTAACAGCAAGCACAGCAGCGCGGGAGCACAATGGCTCGCGGCTAATTTTTTCGCGAAATCTCAGGCTCAGCGCAGCGTATTGTTTGCTTTGCCTGCTGCTCGCTCAGCACTCCGAGGGAAACAGCCTTCCTGTTGGGTTTCACGCTGCGCGCAGCACAGTGGGGGGAGGTGAAACTAGCTGAGCTGACCGAGCTCTGCTTTCAGGGGCGATCGAAGATAGAAGGCACTTATGTAGAAGGCATTTGGGGTTGAAGCTCCGATATCTTGTTTCTTGATTGCACTAATAAATTCGATCGCCAGTACCAGCAATTTTTCCGGTCAGAATGCGGCGCGGATGCCGCCAGCAATACCCCAAATATTCGATCTATCTTTACAAGAGCGATCGACAACTTCTCGGTATTTTGGTAATTAGTTAGCAGGTAATATTAGTGGTTAGCAGTTAGTATAAATACAACTAACAATTAACAACTAACATCAACGGCTAAATAATTACTAGCCGAATAATACTTACAGGACTTACAGGCGGCGAGAAACGCGATTTTTTCATAACTTCCGCGCTAGCCAACCTCAGATTATACCAGAACCCGGTTTATTTTCGTAAATTATAACTATGAGAGCAGGGTGATGGTAGGAATCAAGCAGTTTTGACAATTGTTAATGTGGCCGTATTAGTTTAAAAAACTGACTGGCAAACACGATAGTACAAACTTTCACACAACATAGAACATCGAGAAATTAAGGAAACTCACTCAATTTTTTTATGAATTTCACTGAACTTTTAAGTGCCGATGAACTTTTAATTAGACATAGAAACGGGGAACGAGATTTTCGAGGAGCTAACCTCATTGCAGCTCATTTGAGTGAAGCTAATCTCAGTCGAACAAATTTGAGCAACGCTAATTTGAAAGGTGCCAACTTAATTAGAAGCAAACTGATTGGAGCTAATTTAAACGCCGCCGACTTGAGCGGAGCTAATTTGTCTAAGGCGAAATTAATTGAAGCCAACCTGGGAAGTTCTAGTTTCACTGGAACTGTGGCGATCTCCGCAGATTTTAGCGGCGCCAATCTCAGCGGAGCAATATTGTCTCAGGCTGACTTGAGCAAAGCGGTTATGACGGGAGCGAGTTTAGTAGGAGCTTGTTTGCTAAGCGGCTCAAAACTAACTGAGGCTAATTTGAGCGGGGCGACGCTGAGCCGAGCAATTATGAGCGGGGTTGACTTAAGCAGAGCAAATTTGACGAGAGCCATTCTCAGCGAGGTAGACTTGACCGGGGCGAACCTGAGCGGAGCAACTTTAACTCGGGCTTATCTCAATCGCGGAAATCTCAGCGGCGTCAATTTGGTTGGGGCTTGTTTGAGCGAAGCAAGTCTGCGGGAGGCTTCTATTAGCGCTGCTAATTTGAGCGGTGCTGACTTGAGCGGTGCTGATTTGCAATCGGCCAATCTAAATGGCTCTAATTTGAGCGGGGCTGACTTGCAGGGAGCTAATTTAAGTAAAGCTAATTTAAATGGTTTGATTCTGCACAATGCTGATTTGAGGGCTGCGAATTTGAACAAAGCTTCTTTACGGGGAGCTAACTTGAGCGGTGCGAATTTGGCAGGTGCTAGCTTGCTGGAAGCGGATTTGCGGGGGGCGAATTTGAGTCACGCCAATTTGTCGGGAGCGGGTTTGCTCCTAAGTTCTCTGACAGGGGCGAATTTGACAGGAACTAATTTGTCGGAGGCTAATTTGATTGGGGCAAGCTTGAATGTTGATAATTTGAATGAAGCAGCTTTGGGCGGGGCAATTTTGCCGAATGGAGCTACTCACAGCCGGGATTGATGAGTTGATTAACCATAATTAAGTAGGTCAATCTCAACAAAACCGAACACCGAGAAACCCGATTTTTGTATGGGCGGTGCCCAGAGTGCCGGCCCTTCCGGGTTTCTCGCCTCTCCATCGCCCGGAGCTGATTAAGGCGGTTGAGCTTTAACCCCATTCTACGGAAAGCCGATTTTGGCCGGAAATGCACGAAACATCGATCGCCCCGATCGAACTCCAATCGAACTCAACTTGCACTCGGTCAGGGCCCAAGCGCCCCAAAAAATCCGGTATCCTCGCGCTCATCGCTATTGGGGAAATATTTTGGGAATTTACTTGCAAAATTTATGGACACCGTGCTATGGTTAAAAGGTTTGAGACTTAAAAAATCAATAGAGGTAAAACCCCGCAGAATGAAACAATTGGGAACCCATCTGGTCGCTGATGCTTGGCAGTCTCCTGGAGACCTGCTCAACGATCCTGAACGTATCCGCCGCGCTATTCTCGATGCGATCGAAGCCGGAGGAGCTACTCTCATCGATTTGTGCGTACACCAGTTTAGTCCTCACGGAGTGACAGCTACTGCTACTTTGGCAGAGTCCCATATAGCAATCCATACTTGGCCTGAACACGGTTATTTTGCTGCAGACTTATTTTTCTGCGGAGCCGGCGACCCTCACCGAGCCATGAAGGTGCTACAGACAGCTTTGGAAGCTAAACAGGTAAAACTCACTGAGTTCACGCGCGGTTTCGAGCCCGGGGTGGGAATCGTAGGTTCTGCTTGTGAAGAGCAGTATGCCCCTCGTTCAGTAGAAACGATTGCCGCCAGAGGATGATGGCCAATTAGCGTAACTTTGAACATTTTATGCTAGGTTTTGTTTAAAATCCCACGGCTTGAGCCGTGGGATTCTTGTTGGAATTTACTTTTTCATTAATAAAGGGCGGACAACTAAATAACCTGCACCGAAAGCTGCAATCACAATCAGAAAAATCGCGATCGCCAACCACAATCCACTTAAGTCTGAGGTTTTTTTGAGTTGCGATCGCACACGGTAAGGAGTTTCCGGCACCTCTGTAAATAATTTTTCGGGAAGTGGCTGCGGCATCGAGGCGGCTGTTGGCTCCGGTTCCGGTAGTGGGAAGGGGAAAGCCACTGTCTGAGGTGGTTGAGGTATGGCAGAGTTAGTCTGCGAGGTTACAGGTGGTGGGGGCGGAGGTTCAACGCTGAAATTGAATTTGACTGACGGCATTTGAGGCATCCCTGTCTGGGTGATGCTCTGAGCCGAGTTGACTACTTGCTGTAACTGTTGGGATACTTGAACTACTGTTTCTACTTCTCGCCGCAGTTGTTGATTTTGTTGGACTAATTGCTGATTGTGGGTTTTGAGGGAGTCCACCATCGCTTGGGCTGCTTGGAGCTCTGCCGTGACTTCTCGATAGAGGGAAATTGGTACTGATGGAGAGTAACTATTTGAGTTTTCAGGGGAAGTATTGTCAGATAAGGTAGTATTTTGCATAATTGTAGATGGCGAGGGTGAACTTGTTTTAGTTTAGCCTGAGAGTATTTGCAATTAGATCGATCGCAACACAATTCGTCAAGATATTTGTTACAGATATTGAACGTAAAATTAATTTAATGTTACAAGTTTTTAGTCGATCGCTATGAACAACCACGCACCGGAACAAACTATGTCGCAAAAGTCAAGCACCGAGGAAATGAAATACGGCGAACGCCAGATTTTGGAAGGGGAGTTAATTACTTTTCCGAATCCGCGAGTCGGGCGGCGGTACTCGATTAACATTACGTTGCCGGAGTTTACTTGCAAGTGTCCGTTTTCTGGCTATCCCGATTTTGCGACAATTCACGTTACTTACGTGCCAGACGAGCGGGTGGTAGAGTTAAAGGCTCTGAAACTGTACGTTAACAGTTATCGCGATCGCTACATTTCTCACGAAGAATCGATCAATCAAATTTTAGACGATTTTGTGGCAGCTTGCGCGCCGCTGGAAGCGACGATTAAGGGCGATTTTTCGCCGCGGGGGAACGTCCACACCGTGATTGAGGTGTCGCATCAGAAGTAGGTGCAGTCCCTGTGAGTGTCCGCCCGCTTGAACTGCTTTAGCGGGTAGGTATCTCATCGGAGAGAGATTCTAATGACATAAATTGTTTGACATTTAATATTTCAATCAACACCAGTTCTCCGCTGCTAGAATAGTGCAGAATCATGTTTCCTTCATCTTCGGCATAGGCGATCGGGCAATCAGAAATTTCGATCAGCATCGCATCTACATCTTGGGCTATATCTAATCTTTTTCATATCTTGACATCTTACCAGGATAAGCAGTAATTACTAAAATTTTATCATCATATTCTTGGTAAACTACTCTTAGGACAAGTCCATTCAATCTCTGTTGACAAATAAACTTTCCTTCACCACTTGCTTCTAACTTATACCAATTTAATGTGAACTTGCACATATCTCGATCCCCCTAAATCCCCCTTAAGAAGGGGAGTAGGGGTTGACTTTGAGAAGAATCTTGTCCCCCCCTTATTAAGGGGGGCTAGGGGGGATCGGATTCTATGCAACCTCATAAAAAATTGGTATTACTAGGGGTTCTGATAGTTTCCGAAATCAAATCTGTTGATATTGTAACCCCGTGACTTTCTAGAATCTCTCTTTTTAGTAATGCGTGTTAACTGAACTCAATCCTTTTCATCACATTTATTTCCTGTTTAATTATCCGTTTTTTACCTGGTTTAAGGTGCGCCTAGCGCACCCTACGGTTAGCTTCGACTAGCTAGAGAAGTCGGCGCTATTTCGCTCTTTTTTTCCTCTTGTTTCGATTCTGCCAACTTGTCCAAAATCTCCACAACTTCTCTTTCAAAAGTCACCTGAGCGCGATTTGTGCGCCCGCCGACGTATAGTTTGCCGTCCTTTTCCAAAGCCCAAATCTGCGAGTGAGACAGATAGCTCATCAGCACACTAAGCATTAGCAACCCGAAGCCAGTATAAACGATCGGAATACCAGGATCGGCTTTAATTTGCAATCCCGTACTGCCTACAACTTCGTCAATTGTCAGCATGACTCCGTTAACTTCTACCGCCGTGCCTGCGCGAACTGTAGTTAACAATTTGCCATCCGTACCGTACACTAACATCGTTCCTTGCAAGTCTTTTGCTAGCAGAGAAACTCCCGCACTCAAATCTGGTTTTGTGGGAATCCAAGCACCCCAAATTCGGCCTTTACCTTGGGTGTCTAACTGAGCCATTGGCAGTTGTAAAACCGGGCTTTTGTTGAGGCGAACTCGCACGGCGGCTATTGCCCAATCTGCTTGATAAAATGTGACTCCCCGATATCTGAGGGGCTCGTTAACGTGAATGGTTTTACGATCGACCTCTTGGCCTGTTTTGTCCAAAACTGACAGGTCAGAGTAAAATTGGTCGATCGCACCGCTCGGACTATAATCAATCCAGAACCGATTAACTCGCATCGACCAATCCTTCGGTATTTGCGGCCCCGCCCAAGGCCCCGCATCCAAGATATTCTGCACCTGAAATGTTTCGCCGCTGGCAACCATTTCTTGACCTAGAAATCCCGTCATTGCGCCCCATATCGACCCAGCTAAAATAATTAGCATACTGGCGTGAACAATAATCGGGCCGATTTTGCCAATTATTCCCTTGCGGGCATAAACTTTTTCCCCTTCTCGAAATATGCGGTAGTTTTTTTGCTGCAAAAGTGGTTCTAACGAAGTTAAAGCAACTGTTTCTAATTCCGCACTGAGAGCTAATTTTTCAAACTGCTTTGGTTCTTCATAAAATTTCCAGCGACGGGCGGCTTTTAGTGCGGGAAATTGTCGGGTAAATGTACAAGCTGTTAAGCTGCTGCCGAACAAAATTAGGATTGACAAAAACCACCAAGTGCGGTATACGTGGTCTAGTCCTGCAATTAGCACAACTTTCCAAGTTAGGAAGCCGAACAAAGCCGGGTGTTCTGGATAGTTAGATTGGTAAAAGGGTACTGATTGGCCTTGTTCGATGACGGTGCCGGAAATGCTGAAAAATGCGATCGTCAGCAGCAAGATAATTGCCAACCGCAAATCTGCGAGCACCGGCAAGATTTCTCGCTTGAAAAACTTTTGAGGGGCAGTCGCCCAGTTTGAGAGTTTTGATAGAAATACTTCTTTTGATGTCATTGGTAATTATGAAGAAAGTTCGGCAACGGATTTTGTAACGGATGTAACGGATGTCAGCAAGTTCGGCAACGGATTGTGTAACGGATGTAACGGATGGCACAAGGGAGAAGGAAGAAAAAAGAGGGAAAAACAAAAGATGAACAAAATATTATTATGTTTATTGAAAAAGTCTCAATCAATTTTGAATTCTTTCTCTTTTCTTTCTTTCTTCCTTCGTGTTCTAGCGCTTACGCGCGGCTTCGCCTAACGCGTCTTCGCGGTTCGTTAAAAAAACTTAATTCACGCATTCCGTAGTGATTGCTATATCTTTCAATAAGGGCTGAAGTCCTTACAACGAAACTTACGCGGGAAGGATGCGGGAAAGCAGAGAGAAAACGCCAAATCCTACTAGCAAAACGCCACTAACAGGCGTAATCCAACTCGACCACCGACGTAATTCTAACAGCTTTTTTATGCTAGCAGTGAAAGTACCTGCTATGATTAGCGGAGCGACGTAGCCAGCAGCGTAAAACAGCAGTAACACACCACCTAAAACTGTATCTCCCGTTTTGGAAACCCAAGCTAAGAGTGTAGCTAAAACCGGAGTGCTGCAGGGAGAGGCTACTAAACCAAAAGTTAAGCCCAATAAGTACGATCGCACACCCGCCGGCAAATCTTTCGGAACCCACCCCACAGCGTCGAAAGACGGCATTTGTAAGGGTAAAGCTTCGAGTAAATTCAGCCCCATTAGAATAGCAATAATGCTGACAAGAATTGGCAAACCCAGGCCAATTTTGCCGTAAACTTGTCCGGCAAATGATGCTACAATACCTAAACCCGCAAGGGTGGTGGCTAATCCCAGGGAAAACCACGCCGACTGGGCGGCGGCTTGCAGGCGACTTTTTGCTTCGTATCCACCGATGTAGCCGATCGTGATCGGCAACATTGAAAGCATACAGGGCGTTAAGCTTGTTAGCAACCCTGCCAGAAAGATGACTCCGACGCTGACTAAACTGAGGTTTGTCAGTTGAGTATTTACTAAGTTATTAGCAAATTGTGCGAGTTCGTAAAGTTGAGTTTGCAGGGTTTCCATCAGTCGATTTTAGATTTTAGATTTTAGATTTTAGATTTTAAATTTTAGATTGAGTCCACAGCCCATCGATTTTAGATTTTAGAGAGACTCTACAGATGAATTTGGGAGTTTAAACTAAATATCTAATATTTTTGTTATTCACGACTCCTGTCGGGGGCTGGTATCCCTAGGCAGGCGACTTCAGGTTCGGGGCTGTTCTGGCTTTGTTGAAAATTGTAACAGATGCGCGCAGGTTCGGTTTGAGATTTAAGATTTTAGCGAGATTTACTGGTTGGGAGTTAAAAGGTCGATCGCACCCTGGTTTAAATTGATATCTTGACCGCAAGCATCCAGGATACCCGCCACGTGATTCATTCCTTCGGAGACTCAGGAGGGAGAAATAAAAACCTGTATCCGATGAAACTTGCCGAACGTATTTATCCGTGGGGTCAAGGCTTCAATCTAAAATCTAAAATCTAAAATCTAAAATCGATTGACAGCATCCTCAACAAGCTGTTGGCAATGGGCGCAGCTACACCCGATAATGCGAAATCAGCCCGAAAGCCTGTTGTTGAAATTATTCAAGCAGACTTTAATTTTACTCTACTGTAAATTAAAGCCACTTTCTTCATTAATAGACCCGTCCGGCATTATTGCCCCTGCCAGCACCGCACCTCTGAGATTTGCTCCCGTTAAAGTAGCGCCTTCTAAATTAGCATTGCTCAAATTTGTGACTTGTTTGGAACCTCGGAAAAAGAAGCTGTGCAAGTCAGCACCTGTTAAATTAGTGTCTGCCAAATTAGCATATTGCAAGTCAGCACCGTGCAGCGTCGCATCCGTTAAGTTAGCTTGGGTAAGATTGCTTCCCCAAAGTCGAGAATCTAAGACATTAGCATCTTGTAAATTGGCGCGGCTCAGATTTGCCAAAGTCAGATTAGCATCCCACAACTTCGTACCGTTGAAATTAGCTTCTGTCAAATTGGCTCGACTGAGATCCGTGCCTAGAATATCAGCATTTGCTAAATTAGCGCCGGTGAGGTCTGCGCCAGAAAGGTCAGCATTTTTTAAGTTAGCACCGGACAAATTAGCGCCGCTCAAATTAGCGCCGCTCAAATTGGCTTCTTGGAGATTAGCGCCCCGCAAATCGACAGCGCTCAAATCGCATTGCTTCCACAGAAAGCTGACGCACCAATTATCCTTTAATAGGTGACTCAAATCCTCCCCATTCGCTGCCATCACAGGAGGAGTTAAGTAGAGAGTGAACAGGACGATCGCCAACAATGCAGCGAAGAAAATTTTCAACCTCATAACTTTTTTCATTGACACTAATTTGTGCCATAAATTATTGATGTCTAATCAAAGCATAGCAAATAATCGGCAACTTTCCTCAGCAATATTACTCAAAAATATTAGTAATTTGTGGAACAGGCCGTCGGGCCTGTTAAGCGAGAAGGGTGCTCGGGGCGTGAGTAAAAACCGGGTTTAAGATGGCCGTGTTCGATGGACAAATCCCGATCGAATATCGCTACAAAGTAATACTTGCTGCCGACAGTTGCGATCGCTCTCCCAGGGGCATACCTGCCAATAATCCCGGTAGAAACTGCTCAGTATGGGAAGAAAGAAACCGCCAATCTAGGCGGAAAACCTTATATTTAAAGGGTTCTAGACGCATTTGTTCTGAAGTGCGATCGGCATCACTAACTAAGCCGAACTTTCATCACACAAGTCAATGCCCCAGCATCACCAAATCTCATCAAACTTATCACGTTCCTGACACTACGGATATCACTGTCAGTAGCTGAAGTATGGAGGAAAATAAGAGCATACAGTTGAACAGCACTTCTCCCATGCCTACTATCCCCCTTCTCTCAACCCAATTAGTTGTGACAACTATTTTCAATTCTATCGAATCTTTGGGATTCACTAATATTGCTGGCGTATTTTCGGGGGAGCAAGCTGAATCCCGACAAGAGACAAATTTAAAAGTTATTACCAAAAAGTTTTACATTCAGGGTTTAACAAATCTCAAAAAACAAGACTTGCACGGCGCTATTAAAAATTTTACTGCCACAATTAACCTTAATCCGCAATTCGCTTCAGCTTACAACGATCGCGGTGTGGCCCGCTACAAATTAGGCTATAAGCAATCGGCGATCGAAGATTTAACTACAGCCATCGAACTCAATCCTTACCGAGCCAAGTATTACAGCAATCGGGGGTTTATGCTGACTCGTTTAAAACATTATACTGCGGCGATCGCAGATTACAACTCGGCACTCCTGCTCAACCCTAATCTAGCTCAATCTTACTTTGACCGAGGTGCTATCCGCCTGCAAATGGAGAATTCCCTAGCAGCACTAGCTGATTTTGAGTCAGCAATTCGCCTCAATAACGATTTTGCTAAAGCTTACTTTAACCGAGGAGTGATTAGATATAAATTGAGAGAGGTTCATGGAGCATTTGAGGATTTCCAGAAGGCAGCAGGGCTTTTTAAGCAGCAGGGGAGAATGGATTCTTATCAAGATGCGGTTTCTAAAATTAGTCAGCTATGGTATTAGTTGAATTTGGAAATTGGGAATTGATAATCAGGTAAGGTGCACCGAAGAGCACCCTACACCTATAATTAGGGCGTGAGTCTTGTTAAAGTTAGCCAACTCTCAAGGCGGCGTCTCCGGGGGGCAAGTTATCGACAAGGAAAGCAGTAGAAAAGTTAATTGCAAAAGCAGCATTTTGAACTGCTGCAGGGGCGGCATTTTGAACCACAGCCAAAGTCACTCCTCCAAATTGAATGAGTGTGTTGCTGCCTGATTGGGTGAATGAGGTGTTGGATAAAGGGCTGGTTAAGCCAATACGATCGCCATCTCCCGGCCTAAAATCAAGAATTATATCGCTCGCCCCATCCAACTCCAGATTTTCACCCGTAACCAGAACAAACGTATCAGTACCGCCACCACCAGTGAGAGTATCGCTGCCAGTATCGCCAATCAAAAAATCGTTACCATCGCCACCGATTAAAACATCGTTTCCTCTGCCGCCTCGCAAAAAGTCGTTACCAGCATCGGCATTGATAATATCGTCGCCGAGATTTCCGTTGATAATATCGTCGCCAACACCTCCGCTAATGGAGTCGTTACCTTTGCCGCCTCTAAGAAAGTCGTCACCCGCTTCGCCCGTGATAGTATCGTTGCCTTGGCTGCCGTTAATTGCATCATCAGTCGGTGAACCGATGATGCGATCGTTTGCGCTACCTCCCAGTACACCGCTGGGATTTTGCTGAGAGTCTTGGGAAGTGACTTGATAGTTGTTGGGGGTGTTTGGCAATCTGAGCGCTCCCAAAGATAGATTTACGAAATTGGTACTATTGATTAAAGCGTTGAGCGCATTAACATCGCTAACTATGCTAGAAACCCGGCTGGGAACGATTCCTTGAACGACTTTTGCAGTTGAAATGCGATCGCCCTGCTGCACCGCATTCACCGTTTCAAAACCTTGAATAACGTTGCCAAAAACAGCATAACTACCATCCAAAAATGGCAAATCATCCAAAGCAAAATAAAACTGCGAAGAAGCTGAATCCAAAGCATTAGAACGAGCCATTGCCACAGCCCCTCGATTATGCTGTAACTGCGGCGTCTGGGTTACAACTTGGCTGTAAACAGGTTGCGCGGCTCCTTGCGGCTTAATTTCCAAAGGAATAAAACGCCCCTGATTTGTCTCCGGGTCAATAAAATTACCCGTTCCCAATTGACTTGCGGGAATTGTAGTATCTCTGCTGCGCGGATCGCCTCCTTGCACTACAAAAGGCTCTGGCTGGCGCACAACTCGGTGAAACATCACCCCGTCGTAAATGCCTCGTTCAACTAAGTCAACAAAATTGCCAGCGGTAATAGGGGCATTAGTGCCATCGACTTCGATCGTAACGGGTTGACCGTTAATTATCTGGACTACTATAGCTTTGCCTGTTAACGGGAGTGCAGCGCTCATGGGTAAATTGCTATTGGAGTGAGTGATATTTGGGTTTTAGAAGCAATCCGCGAATTGCCCTTACCCATTTAATCAGAAAACTGTAAACTTGTCTTAAGTACAGTTCTACTTCTAAAATTTATGATGTCCCGTCGCAAGTTTTTTAGCACTTTATTTGCAATTTGTCTAGTTTTTCTAAGTTTCAATTTTGCCACACCTGCATTGGCTCTCGGTGGCAAGCTTCCGGCGGTGAATCAACCAGCGCCGGATTTTAGTTTGCCAACAAACAGCGGCGACGGACAAGTGTCCCTGTCCGATTATCGCGGTAAGTGGCTGGTAGTCTATTTTTATCCGAAAGACTTTACTTCGGGATGTACGATCGAAGCGCGTCGATTTCAGGAAGACTTGCCGAAATACTTGGCAAAGAATACTCAAATTATCGGTATTAGCGCTGATGATGTCAACTCCCACGCGGAATTTTGCGATTCGGAAGGTTTGAAGTTTCCACTGTTAGCTGATACCGACGGTAAAGTGAGTAAAGCTTACGGTTCTTGGATGAGTTTTATCTCCGCGCGACACAGTTTTATTATTGACCCTGAAGGAATTTTGCGCGAAACTTTTGTGAAGATTAATCCGGCGATTCATTCTAAAGAAGTGTTTGCCCGGTTGCAGGAATTGCAGGCTAACGGGTAATACCATTTTAGATTTTAGATTTTAGATTTTAGATTTGAATAATTGGGAATGACTGATGAACCTTGTCTTGGTAGTGAAGACTACATTCCTCTGAAAATACAGAGGAATGTAGTCTTCACTGCCAACGTTATCAGGTTGATTTGAACTCACATCTTGCACCATTCTCAATAATTCTTTTTTGGGTGGATTCTCCTGCCCAACCCCTACTCCCCACAAGAAAATCTACTCTTTGTGGAACGGGCCCCAGATCCCGTTCTTGACAATGGTGCAAAATCTCAGTTTTACGCGAAATGATAGCTGTAACGTGACAAGCGATAAAAGACTAAATCTAAAATCTAAAATCTAAAATCGCCTGTCATGACATATTCAATGAGAATTAAACTTGCTATTGACTGCAACAGATGCGACAGAAGATTCATTGTCTGAAAAATTTTTCTTTCTGCTAGCCATGCGACGTTCCGGGTCAATTCCCTCGAAGGTTGGCGGCAACCAAACTCGGACTACCAACAACACTGCCAAAACCAGCAAAAATGCGCCTGTTGATAATATTTGAACCGAGGGAGTTTCCAGCACTCCCCGCACTATCACTTCTCGCAAAACTGATACAATACAAACTTCCACAGCTACGCCGATCGAAACTCTTTTTTCTTGCAAGTAAATAATTAGCAGCCGAAATAATTCCACTAAAACTAATAGAAATAAAATATCTGCCGTGACTTCCTGGAAATTCAAAGGAGGTAGCAGCGAGAAGAACATTTCTCGCAGTTCTAGCACCATGAAACAAAACAAACCAATACATAGGGAAATTACAATTAAGTCTTGGACTGTTTCCAGACCGGTGACGATTAATTGCAAATTCAACCATTGAGGGGGGTTACTCGACGAGTTGTTTAAACGCTTTTCCATTGACATATGCTGCAACTTGTTTGGCTTTCTTACAGCTTAATTGAACTTAGGTTAATCTATGGCAATTTACAGGTTTAATCTCTTTATCAGTCTCATAAAATTTCGATTGGTTGACAATTTCACACACACTTTTATTTGCCACCCAGGTGGCTTGACATTTAGTGATAGTTTATGCTATGTGAATGCTGCAATAAGTAGCTTTGATATCTAAAAAATACAAGTCTGAATGCTGAAATGCCCCAACTGCTATAAAATATGAAAATTGTAAAGAATTATTTACCACAGCTTGATAAACTCAAGCTAGGGACTCTCGGCTTTAATCATACAAAAGCCGGAAAGTTAGCCCAAAAACCAAAAGTAATCCAGAGAGGATTGAACACAATGGCATTTGAACTTGCACCGTTACCCTTCGCCGCTGACGCCCTAGAGCCAGCTCATATGTCGGCCAACACTTTTTCGTTCCACCACGACAAGCACCACGCTGCTTACGTGACCAATCTGAATAAACTGATTGAAGGAACTGAAATGGCGAGCAAATCCCTTGAAGAAATTGTCAAGGAATCTGCTAAAGACCCATCCAAAGCCGGCATTTTCAACAATGCAGGTCAAGTTTGGAACCACAATTTTTTCTGGAATTCCCTCGCACCGGGCGGCGGTGGCACTCCGACAGGAGCTTTAGCTGAGAAAATCAACGCCGACTTCGGCAGCTTCGACAAATTCAAAGAAGAATTCAAGACTGCTGCGACAACTCAGTTCGGTAGCGGCTGGGCTTGGCTGGTTTTGGACAACGGCACTTTGAAAGTTACCAAAACTGCTAACGCTGACACCCCGGTAGCACACGGCCAAACTCCGTTGCTGACTTTGGATGTGTGGGAACACGCTTATTATTTGGATTTCCAAAACCGCCGTCCCGACTACATTACTAATTTCTTGGATAATTTGGCTAACTGGGAGTTTGCAGCAGCAAATTTGGCTGCGGCTTAGTAGCATCTTAGTTTGAGGACTAAAGTCCTCACTACAAACTTTATAGGTTTGTAGTGAGGACTTTAGTCATGATGAATGAGAATTATTTAACCAAACTTGCTATTAGCAGACAAAAACAGCTTTCAACATTCCTTCGTCTCGGTCTGGTTGGAGTTCAAATCCTAGTTTTTTACAGAGGCTCTGCATCTGGTAGTTGCTATTGAGAATGTAGCCAACGATCGCCTCTAATTTCTCTTCCTGACCAATTTGCAACATCCGCCTCAATAATTCTGTTCCCAAACCGCGCTGCTGATAGCTATCGCTAACGATGAGGGCAAATTCGGCTTGGTTTGTGCCGTGGAGTTTGCTCAGACGCGCTACTCCCAAAATCCGGTGTTCTGAGGTTTCCGGGTCTTGACGATCGGCTACTAACACCATTTCGCTATCGTAGTCAATAAAACAAATCCGGGTCAAACGTTCGTGAGCTATGCGGTGCTTTAACTTTACCATGTGAGCGTAGCGCAAATACACGCTCTCTTCGGAAAGTTCTTTGTGGAAGAGCACCATCAGCGGCTCATCTTCTGGGCGAATCGGACGGATGGTGATGGGACGATCGCCCTCCGTTGACCATTTTTGAACGTATTGCGTAGGATAGGGGCGAATCGCCGTTGAAATGGGGTTTTCCGTTGTTTGCAGAACAACACGGGCATCAAGAGCGATCGCACCTTCAGGAGAAACCAACAGCGGATTAATATCAATCTCGGCAATTTGAGGTTGCTCTACAATCAGTTGACTGAAACGAACTAATAACTGTTCGAGTTGTACCAGGTCAATTGCCGATCTGCCGCGCACTCCTTGCAAAGCTTTATAGATGCGAGTTTGCTCCATCATCCGCCGCGCTAAGGTGGTATTTAAAGGCGGAAGTGCGAGCGATCGATCTTGAAAGACTTCCACTAATTGTCCGCCGGAACCAAACAGCATCACCGGCCCAAATTGTGGGTCAATACTGCTACCCAAAATTAGTTCATAGCCTTCCAAATGCACCATCTGCTGCACGGTTACGCCAAGAAACGCTGCAGGATCGATCGCCCGTACCCGCTGGGCGATCGCCTCAAAGGCACTAATTACAGCCTTAGCATCGCCTAAATTTAGTTGGACGCCCCCCACATCGGTTTTGTGAGTAATCGTCTCAGAATGGAGTTTTAGCACCACTGGATAACCGAGGCTCTCGGCAATTTCCACAGCTTCGGCCGCACTCGCTGCAATTTCTGTCGCTACGGTGGGAATCCCGTAAGCTGCTAGCAACTGTTTTGATTCGTACTCGGTT
The DNA here is from genome assembly GCF_036705265.1 of Microcoleus sp. B4-C2. NCBI lineage: Bacteria > Bacillati > Cyanobacteriota > Cyanophyceae > Oscillatoriales > Microcoleaceae > Microcoleus > Microcoleus sp. B4-C2. The sequence continues at coordinate 28,284 of NZ_JAUBUB010000023.1, read as the reverse complement.
AATAGAGTGCGATTGTTTTGACGGGCGGCAGTCAAAATCTTCGCAGCAGTAGCACACCCGGAAGTATCGAGTTCGCAATCAGCGGGGAGAGATGGCGTTTCGTAGATAGCGCGCAGGTTGTATGTGTACCGCCACATATAGTTGAATAACCTGACGGCGGTATCGGGATAAGGGAAAGTCGGAATATTTGCCTGATTGAGAATTTGCGTTCCCGCTGACACTTCCACACCGCCCATCCAGCTTGCTAATAAGGGCTTTCCGAGTTTGCTGTAAGACTTGAGTTTTTCTGCGGTTTGGGTGGGATTTGTCATCGCTTGTGGCGTCAGGATGACCAGCAATCCGTCACTATTGGGATCGGGAGCGACAACTTCTAGAGTTTTGGCGTAAAGATCGCTACTAGCATCGCCCAAAATATCGATCGGGTTGTGATGACTCCACTGAGGTGGCAAAAACTCATCAAGCCGCTGCAGCGTCTCCGGTGCCAAATCTGCCAGGGCACCGCCGTCGCTAATTAAGGCATCAGTGGCGATCGCCCCTGGGCCTCCTGCATTAGTGACGATCGATAGGCGGTTGCCCTGCGGTCGCGGTTGCTTGGCGAGAATTTCTGCCATGTCGAACAAATCGGAAATCGTATGTACCCGCAACGCGCCACAGCGGCGGAAAGCAGCGTTAAGCACGTCATCGCTGCCGGTCAAAGCTCCCGTATGGGAAGCGGCGGCTTGCGCGGCGGCGGCGGTACGTCCTACCTTGAGAATGATGATCGGTTTGTCGATCGCCACTGGGCGGGCGGCGGACAGGAACGAACGAGCATCACCCATAGATTCCATGTACAAAACGATACTGTGAGTATGGGGATCGTCCCCGAAATACTCGATCAGATCGCCCCAACCGACATCGAGCATAGAGCCGATCGATACAAAGGCGCTAAAACCGACATTTTCCCCCAAACTCCAGTCGAGAATCGAAGTACAGAGGGCGCCGCTTTGACTGATGAAGGCGACATTACCTGGACGGGCGATCGTACCTGCAAAAGTAGCATTGAGCCCAAGCACAGGATTCATCACCCCGAGGCAATTTGGGCCGATAATCCGCATTCCGCCCCGACGCGCCTCGGCCATAACTTGCTGTTCTAAAGCCTCCCCAGCCGCGCCAATTTCTTTAAAGCCTGCAGAAACAATAATTGCCCCTTTCACCCCAGCAGCGATACATTCGCGGATCACTTGCGGCACCCCAGCAGCCGGCGTAGCAATCACCGCCAGATCCACTACTTCCGGGACGCTAGCAATGTCAGGATAAGACTTGAGCCCCAAGACGCTGTGGCGCTGCGGATTCACTGGAAAAACTGTGCCGCCAAACGGATTCCGAATCAAGTTCCACAGGAGAGTTCGTCCAACGCTTCCTTCTCTCTCTGTTGCGCCGATTACAGCCACGGAGCGAGGCCGAAAAATCCGATCGAGCGGATGACGCTGTTCTTTCCAAATATCGTGAGCCCGATCGCTCGCAGTGCTTTGATTCATTGAATTTATCTGCATAGTACCCTACTTCAATTAATCAGCAATTAATATTGCTCTGCTTTCGATAACTATCACCGAATCAAATCCGAACTCTTTTTCTGCTTTTTTTCTGCTTTTTCTTCATCTTCTTCGGGTGTTCGCGGTTCCTGAAAAAAAAAATCTCATTGCCCGTTTCCGACACGCCCGCCCTTAAACAACATTTGGGTTGTCTAAGTGTTAGTTCGGGAACCCCTTTGGTCAGAGCTTCCTCAACAATTCACGAGGAGGTTCTGCCTACTATCTATCTTAATTCTTCCCACCAAATTAGCAAGTCAACTTTTGTAACAAATAGCGAACCGGGTATTTAAAATATTGAAATTAAATATATACTAGATGTAGTGGTCGAAGCAAAAAAGATCGATCGCTAATAAAAAATTGAGGTGAAAGCAAGCTATGTTTGCAGAATGGCACGGCTTTACTGAAGGCAACTGGACAAACGAAGTCAACGTCAGAGACTTCATCCAAAAGAATTACACCCCCTACGAAGGGAATGCAGAATTTCTCACAGCACCAACCGAAAAAACCCAGCAACTTTGGCAAAAAGTTCTGGAATTAATGAAGCAAGAGCGCGAAAAAGGTGTATTGGATGTTGATACAAAAGTTCCCACATCGATCACGGCTCATGCAGCAGGATACATCGATCGCGACTTAGAACAAATAGTAGGTTTGCAAACAGATCGACCTTTGAAACGCGCGATTATGCCCTTGGGCGGGATTCGCGTTGTCAAGGCCGGTTTAGAAGCTTACGGCTATCAGCTCGATCCGCAAACAGAAGAAATATTTACGAAATATCGCAAAACTCATAACGATGGTGTATTCGATGCTTACACGCGCTCGATGCGTCTGGCGAGACGTTCTGGTATCATCACAGGTTTGCCAGATGCCTATGGACGCGGGCGGATCATCGGTGACTATCGGCGCGTTGCTTTGTACGGTGTCGATCGCCTAATTGAGGATAAAAAAACACAGCAAGAATCACTCGAACTAGACGCGATGGACGAGGGAACAATTCGCTTGCGCGAAGAGTTATCCGAGCAAATTCGGGCATTGTTTGAGTTAAAAGAAATGGCTGCTAGCTACGGCTTTGATATTAGCCGTCCGGCGGCAAACGCACGAGAAGCTGTCCAGTGGGTGTATTTTGGCTACTTGGGAGCAGTGAAAGAACAAAACGGGGCAGCGATGTCTCTGGGCCGCGTATCGACGTTTTTAGACATTTATTTCGAGCGCGATTTGCAAAGTGGCGCGAGTTCCGAAGTGGAATTGCAAGAACTGATCGACCATTTTGTAATGAAACTCCGCATGGTGCGGTTTTTGCGAACTCCCGACTATAACGCTCTGTTTTCTGGCGATCCAACTTGGGTAACAGAGGCGATCGGCGGTATCAGCGATGACGGTAGAACATTGGTAACTCGTAACAGTTTCCGATTCTTGCACACCCTGTCAAACCTCGGTACTGCACCCGAACCAAATCTCACCGTTTTGTGGTCGGAAAACTTGCCGGAAAACTTCAAAGAATTCTGTGCGAAGGTATCCAGCGACACAAGTTCTATTCAGTACGAAAACGACGATTTGATGCGTCCTCAATACGGCGATGATTACGCGATCGCCTGTTGTGTTTCCGCCATGCGAATTGGCAAGCAAATGCAGTTTTTCGGCGCGCGAGTTAACTTAGCTAAGACTTTGCTCTATGCGATTAACGGCGGTAAAGATGAGAAGTCCGGCGACCAAATCGCGCCGCAGTTCCCACCGATTACTACCGAATATCTCGATTATGACGAGGTAAGAGCCAGGTTCCGCGACATGATGGCGTGGTTGGCAAAAACGTATATCAATACGTTGAATGTCATTCACTATATGCACGACAAATACTGCTACGAACGCCTGGAAATGGCACTGCACGATCGCGATGTTTACCGGACAATGGCCTGCGGAATTGCCGGATTGTCGGTGGTGGCGGACTCCCTGTCGGCGATTAAAAACGCTAAAGTTAAGGTGATTCGCAACGAGCAAGGTTTGGCAGTGGATTACTCGATCGAAGGAGAATATCCCAAATATGGCAATAATGACGATCGCGTAGACAGTATAGCCATCGAACTTGTGCAAAGCTTCATGAACGAAATTCGCCAGCACAAAACCTACCGCGGCGCTGTAGCGACTCAATCGGTACTCACAATTACCTCTAACGTAGTTTACGGCAAAAAAACTGGTAGCACTCCCGACGGACGTAAAGCCGGCGAACCCTTTGCTCCGGGCGCTAACCCGATGCACGGCCGAGATTCCTGTGGGGCGATCGCATCCTTATCTTCTGTAGCCAAACTGCCTTACAGTGATTGTCAAGATGGCATATCGAATACTTTTTCGATTCTACCGCAGGCCTTGGGCAGAATGGAGAGCGATCGGACTAACAACCTAGTTAGTCTTATAGACGGTTACTTCCACGATGGCGGCCATCACATCAATGTTAACGCCCTCGATCGGCAAACATTACTAGATGCGATGGAACATCCAGAAAACTATCCCCAGCTAACAATTCGCGTCTCCGGTTATGCGGTTAATTTCATCAAACTTACCCGCGAACAGCAATTAGATGTGATTAAACGGACTTTCCACGAACGCGTCTAAATCCCAGCAGAAAAAACTCGGCGATTGAAACCGCTCCTTGTCAAACGAAGTCCGAGCTGAGGGGGACTCAAGAAGCGCCTACATAATTGGTTCTGCATAAGTCTTTTTTCGTCTAGTTTCGCTGTTAAACCATGAGGCCAGATCCCCCCTAACCCCCCTTAAGAAGGGGGGAACAAGAGTATTCTTGAATTCCCCAGACTATCTGGGGATTCAAGGGGAACCGTCCACTTCTCAAAGTCAACCCCTACTCCCCTTCTTAAGGGGGATTTAGGGGGATCGAGCCTCAGCAACCAAACGAAAAATACGCAAGTTTCCAGGCTTAAGTTAGCACCGAGATTCCCTCATCCCTACTCTCAAAATCCTTACCAACAAACAGCAAATTAAATGTCTGGAATTGGTCGCATTCACTCAATCGAAACATTTGGTACAGTAGACGGCCCCGGAATCCGGTTTATCGTCTTCACCCAAGGCTGTCCGTTACGCTGTCTGTACTGTCACAATCCCGACTGTCGCAATTCCCACGATGGTAAAGAAGTAACCGTCGATTATTTAATCGAGCAAATTATAAAATGTAAATCCTACCTACGGAAAGGAGGCGTTACCGTCAGCGGCGGCGAACCATTGATGCAGCCGGATTTTGTCAAAGAAATCTTTACCCGCTGTCATCAAATGGGTTTGCATACAGCGCTGGACACATCAGGCTTCTGTGTTTTAGACGTTGCTAAACCGGTTCTGGAAATGACCGATATGGTTTTGTTGGACATCAAATCCTACATTCCCGAACTCTATTACAAAGTCACCAATGTTTCCATCGAGCCTACTTTAGCAATGGCCAAATATCTCAGCGAAATTGGCAAACCGACGTGGATTCGCTTCGTTCTAGTTCCTCACCTCACCGATCACATCGAAAACGTAGAAAAATTAGCGGAGTTTATTGCCAATCTGAACAATGTGGAAAAAGTCGAAGTATTACCATTTCATAAAATGGGAGAATACAAATGGGAGCAATTAAAATTGGATTACGAACTCAAGGATACACCTCCAGCTTCACCGGAACTCGTGCAACAAACAGTTGATATTTTTCGCAGTCGCGGGGTCAATGCGATCGGAGCTAGCGGTATATAATAATTAAAAGGCCACGTTCACAAGTCACCCACAATCTTGAAATTATCTGCGTCGATCTGCAGGTTCCCTACCAATCAAAGATTGAGGCAATAATTTTTCCGAAATCCACATCACGAAAAATCACATGAAAGTTACCAATTTAGAAGAATTAGAAGTCCTAATTCAAAAAGTAAAAGCAGCCCAAGCTGAGTTTGCCACCTACACTCAAGAACAAGTCGATCGCATATTCAAGCAAGTAGCTTTAGCCGCTAATGCCGCCCGCATTCCCTTAGCCAAAGCAGCAGTCAAAGAATCGGGAATGGGAGTCATCGAAGATAAGGCAATCAAAAATCATTTTGCCTCGGAAATGATTTACAACAAATATAAAAACGACAAGACTTGTGGTATCATCGAGTCCGATCGGCATTTTGGCTACGAACGCATTGCCGAGCCCGTGGGATTGCTAGCGGGAATCGTTCCTGTAACTAACCCGACTTCCACCACCATCTTTAAGTCATTAATCGTGCTCAAGACGAGAAATGGCATTATATTTTCGCCCCATCCCCGCGCCAAATCCTGCACGGCTGCGGCGGCAAAAATCCTCCTCGATGCTGCTGTAGCAGCCGGCGCACCACCGGATATTATTGGGTGGATTGATGAGCCAACTGTGCCACTTTCCCAAGCTTTGATGCAGCACCCCGATATCAAACTAATTTTGGCAACTGGCGGGCCGGGAATGGTAAAAGCTGCCTACTCTTCAGGACATCCCTCCCTCGGTGTCGGCGCTGGAAATACTCCCGCCATCATCGATGAAACCGCTCACATCCAAATGGCTGTCAGCTCAATTTTGCTCAGCAAAACTTTCGACAACGGCACGATTTGTGCTTCGGAACAATCGGTAGTTGTTGTGGATGAGGTGTACGATGCCGTGCAACTGGAATTTATCAAGCGCGGTGCTTATTTCCTGAATGCTGAAGAACGAGAAAAAGTGCGGCGGGTAATCTTAATTGATGGTCGATTGAATGCCGAAATAGTCGGACAATCGGTGCAAAAGGTGGCGCAGATTGCGGGTTTTGTAGTGCCGTCAAACATCAGGGTTTTGATTGGAGAAGTGGATACGATAGGTAAAGAAGAACCCTTTGCTTGTGAAAAACTTTCGCCGATTCTCGCCATGTATCGCGCCAAGGACTTTACTGAAGCAGTAGACAAAGCTGAAGCGCTGATAATTTTTGGCGGACACGGACATACTTCTGTACTCTACACCGCTCCGCACAATCAGAACCACATTCGTTATTTTGAAAGCAAACTAGAGACTTCGCGGGTGCTGATTAATACGCCTTCTTCTCAAGGTGCGATCGGCGATTTGTACAATTTCCGCCTCGATCCCTCCCTTACCCTCGGTTGCGGTAGCTGGGGCGATAATTCGATTTCTGTCAACGTGACACCCCATCACCTGCTCAATATCAAAACCGTAGCAGAGCGACGCGAGAATATGCTCTGGTTCCGCATTCCTCCCAAGATTTATTTTAAGTCGGGTTGTCTTCCTGTAGCTTTGAGGGATCTTGCAGGTAAGAAACGTGCTTTGATTGTGACGGATAAACCATTGTTTGAATTGGGATTGACTAAGGAAGTCACAGAGAGTTTGGAAGAAATCGGCATCGATCACTACACATTTTACGATGTGGAACCCGATCCTTCGCTGGCTACTGTTCGCAAAGGTTTAGAAATCTGCAATAGTTTCCATCCAGATGTGATTATTGCTTTTGGTGGTGGCTCGCCGATGGATGCTGCTAAAGTAATGTGGCTGATGTATGAGCATCCAGAAATTGAGTTTGAAGGATTGGCGATGCGGTTTATGGATATCCGCAAGCGGGTATACGAACTGCCACCTTTGGGTTCAAAGGCAATTATGGTGGCAATTCCAACTACTTCGGGAACGGGTTCGGAAGTCACGCCTTTTGCGGTTGTTACGGATGAACGATCGGGGATTAAGTATCCGCTGGCAGATTATGCTCTGACTCCGAGTATGGCGATCGTCGATCCAGAACTTACGCTGAATATGCCCCGAAAACTGACTGCTTACGGCGGCATTGATGCGCTAACCCACGCTTTAGAAGCTTATGTTTCTGTGTTGGCTTCTGAGTATACAAATGGTTTGGCTTTAGAAGCGATTCGTTTGCTGTTTAAATACCTGCCCAGCGCTTACAAAAATGGTGCCAACGATCCGAAAGCGCGGGAGAAAGTACATTATGCTGCTACGATCGCCGGCATGGCATTTGCCAACTCTTTTCTGGGGGTTTGTCACTCAGTAGCTCACCAATTAGGTGCAACTTGCCACGTCCCTCACGGTTTAGCGAATGCGCTGATGATTTCCCATGTAATTCGCTACAATGCAACGGATGTTCCGTTCAAACAAGCGATTTTTTCTCAAAATAAGTATCCTAACAGCAAGTGGCGTTATGCTCGAATTGCAGACTATCTGAATTTGGGCGGCGATACCGAAGATGAAAAAGTTGAGAAGTTGATCGCAGCGGTGGAAGCTCTGAAGCGTGAGGTAGATATTCCTAGCACGATTCAGGAGGCGATCGCCAGTCAGGGAATGAGTGATGATTTCTTCTTTGCTCGCGTTGAGGAAATGGCCGATCGAGCTTTTGACGATCAGTGTACCGGAGCGAACCCCCGCTATCCGCTGATTGAAGATTTAAAGCAACTTCTGGTGCAAGCGTATTCTGACGGCGACACGTCCGATCTCAATCGAGTGTTAACTTTAGTGTAATCGGCGCGGTGCCATAGATTTCTCCTCAAAAGCCTGTCAATGGGGGGCAGGATACCTAACTCCTTCTCCCCCACAAGATTTTTTGGAGAAATCTAACGCAGGGCCCGGTGGTGAAAATAAACCCCGAAGCGGATCAAAATACCAAGTAGGGGTTAAAAAAATCTGAAATTGTGTTATAATTTTAGAGGTAACTATTTTACGAATTTTGTAGTTTTAGTGGCTGTTCGCGCGATGACCTCTTCACCAACCATAGCACCCGTTCGATCGAGTCAAGTTACCCGCAAACCTTATCCCAACTATCGGGTAATAGTCCTCAACGACGATTTCAACACATTTCAGCACGTTGTGGAATGTTTGACGAAATACATTCCAGGGATGACGAGCGATCAAGCTTGGAAACTCGCCAACCAAATCCACCACGAAGGCCAGGCCACCGTCTGGGTTGGCCCGCAAGAGCAAGCAGAACTTTATCATATGCAATTGAGCCGTGCTGGACTGACAATGGCTCCGCTAGAGTCTACTTGAAAAGTGTCTAGAGGGCCGAAAGTTCGATGAATTTTCGGTAATTAATCTGAAATTGAACGCAGATTGGGATTTAAGAGGCGATCGTGATTTTGCCAATCATCCCCGCCTCTGTATGTCCGGCTACCGTACAGCGCAGGTTGTAGGTTCCCGATTTCATCGGCACAAACACCCATTCTGCCATAGCGCCCGGTTTAAGTTCTAGTTCGTGAATCGCTCCTTTAATTTCCACTTTCCCAGCTTCAACTTTTTGAGTCCAACTCGCATCACCAAAGTTTTTAGCAGTGAAATAATGTTTCTGCGAACTGGGATTTTTTAGCACTAATTTATAGCGCTTGCCCGATTCAAATTCTAGCAGATTGGGAAAAAATTTGAGTTCCCCAGCTTCGTTACCCAAACTAACAGTAATTTCGGTGACAGGTTGGCGAGACAAATCACCGGCAGCACTAGCAATTGTCGCTGGCATCAAGATTGTGCTCAAACATAAAATTAGTCCCAAAATCACCTTGAAAGTTTTTTGTAACCCCTGGCTGCGGTAGAATTTGCCTAATTGCCAACCGAGTAAATTGATCATGGCTGTTCTGACTACTGTTAACTATTAACTGACTAATGACTAATGACTACGGACTACTGACTACTGACTACTGACTACTGACAACTGACTACTGACTACTGACTACTGACTACTGACTAATGACTTAATTCGATCGCCAAACTTCATCCCAAGGCCCGCCCCCAACTTCCAAACCCGATAAAGAGCTTTGAGCCTCTAAGATAATTCTAGAACGCTGCTTGCCATTTTTTTCCACATTTCCCCCCAACAACTCTCGCAGTTGCAAGCGCAATTCACCGTGCGTCGTATCCCGGCAGCAAAAAGCCATGCCTTTTTCGGTAGGAGTTCGCACATAACTACCAGGAATGTTTGTAGTGCCAATCAACTCAACTTCAAACTGACTGTTTCTAGCCTGCATTTTCCAGCTTCCCCAAGGTTCAATAGTCCAACTAACTTGCGAATTCCAAGGCACAAATTCGTAAAATTTGCCTCGGTAATGCAGACCAATCATTGCTACCGATTCCATCCACCACAGCACGCCCCGCTTGCCACCACCTGCGGTTAAAGCTAAATCATTTTCGCCTTGAAAACAATTGCAATTAATCCAAAACCACTTTTGCGGAAAAGCACCGCCCCAGTTTTTTTCGCTGTAAGCGGGAGCATCTTTAAATTCGTAGCGATCGCCATTCCAATCGATCCAGCCCGTGGCTAAACCGTGAGCCATTAAAATTTGCCATCCAGGCTCAAATACGGGCAGTAAAGATAGCATTCCTGCGGTAGATTTCTGGATTTCTTCAGAGTTTCCCCAGCCATAGATAGGTTGAATTTCGTACTGCCAAAAACAGTGGCTGCCGCTTCCCGGATCGTGCAAATAACCTTGATTTAAAGTAGCAGTAGCTTGATAGCCTTCTTCGACGCTGCTGTCGAATACTGGCGGCTCTAAATATTGGGGTTTAATTTGTAAATCTGTTTTGCCCCAATGTCCGAAACCTAAGCTTTCTCTGTGCGCCCAAAACTTATTTACATCTGGAAAGGTGCGACACAAATAGCTATCTTTCGGGCCGAGAATCTGAGCTGCACCGCCACTGTAAGGTTGACCGCCTCTGGGGTCTTCGATGGAATACATGAATGCAAAGGATTGTCCGTGAATCGGTAATGTTATTCGGTAGTACCAGCCTTCAAAAAAGCGGCGTGAACTACCGTCCCAGTGGTAGCCACTGTGGGGAGTTTCAAGAGTTTTGAGTTTTGAGAGTGAATTTGACATAGAATTACCAATAGCATGACAGGGAATTCACGGATAACTGTTTCTTCCTTCTTCCTTCTTCCTTCTTCCTTCTTCCTTCTTCCTTCTTCCTTCCTTTATGTCTCTAGCACTTTGGCGATCGCCCTTAGCTCGTGCCCTCCACCGCAACCGCAGTCTTGCTTTTGCCCGTTACTTGCAACTAGCAACTGTTCGGGCTACCGGGCGTCCGGCTAACCGCACTGTGGTGTTTCGAGGCTTTTTAGCAGATACTAATCAGTTAAAGTTTATTACAGATATTCGCAGTCAAAAGGCAGAGGAGATTAATCTCTATCCTTGGGGGGAAATTTGCTGGTATTTCCCGAAAACTCGCGAACAATTTCGGATTGCTGGAAAGCTAGTTTTGGTAGGGGCAGATTATCCAGAGGCCCAGTTGTTCTCATCGCGGTGTACAACTTGGCAGGAGCTTTCTGAGGCGGCTAGATCGCAGTTTGCTTGGCCTCATCCGGGGGATGACAAAGCCGAGGCTAGTGCTTTTGATTCTGCTTCCCCAGATGCGATCGAGCCGCTGCCTAATTTTTGCTTGCTGTTGTTGGAACCGGAAACGGTGGATTTGTTGGAGTTGCGGGGGGAACCGCAAAACCGATCGCTTTATCGGCGCGACGGGGAGGGAAATTGGTCTGTGCGATCGGTTAATCCTTGAAAAAGAAGTCAACCGATTTTAGATTTTAGATTTTAGTTAGATTTTAGATTGAAGAAAGCGACTCCACTGATAAATCTGGGTAGTCATTAGTCAGTGATTATTGGTTATTGGTTATTTGTTACCAATAACCTTCCAGGCCCCATTGCCAATTCCCTGTTTTGCCAATTCCCTGTTTTGCCCATTCAAATTTTAGATGCCGGTGCCGTCTAAAAATTCTTGAATTGCTTTATCTTTTAACTTGCAGCTAGGGGTTGTAACTAGCTGTGTTTTTTCGGCTACGGCTACATTGCTGGCTTGGTTTAAAGCTTCTGATACTGAGTGGAAATTGTGGGAAGTGGGATCAGAAGTTAAGGAGACAGATGGTTGAGGAACCAAACTTTTTACTTGCTGTTCGAGGGATTCGATACGATCGAGCAAAGAGCGAATTACCACAGCTTCCGAATCCGGCAAACTGCCGTGTTCTAGGGGATTGACGCGCACTCCCGATCGATAGACGATGCGGCCGGGAATCCCTACCACTGTGCAGTCAGATGGTACGTCGCGGAGTACGACGGAACCGGCGCCGATGCGGACGTTATTGCCAATTTGCAGATTGCCGAGTACCTTGGCGCCGGCACCGACAACTACGTTTTCGCCGACTGTAGGGTGACGCTTGCCGCTTTGTTTGCCAGTACCGCCTAGGGTGACACCTTGGTAAATTAGGGCAAAATCGCCGATAATCGCTGTTTCGCCGATCACAACCCCCATACCGTGGTCGATGAATACGCTTTTGCCGATGGTTGCCCCTGGGTGGATTTCAATTCCGGTCAAAAAGCGAGCCATGTGGGAAATCAAGCGGGGGATGAAGGGAAGTCCCAACACATAAAGCCAGTGTGCGAGGCGGTGCAGCACTAGGGCTTGAAGACCGGGGTAGCAAAACAAAACTTCCAGCCAGTTGCGAGCTGCAGGGTCGCGATCGAAAATTATACTGAAGTCAGCTCTAAGAGTCTTTAGCACTTTCGGAGTTACCTATTTTGGTTAAACACGCCACTTTCGATTTTACATTTTACTGGATGGGGAAGTGAGCGGTCGATCGGGAGATTGGGGGATATGACGGAGTGGAACCGTGGGAGAGTGGGAGATTGGGGGAGAATTTGATGATATTTTATTGTCTCCATCCAACAGCGCCGCTGCGTTCTATTCCTGTACTGAGATTGTATAGTTAGACTTGACTCCGGGTTCGACAGTACCTACCCAAATCCTGTAAGAGCCTGCTTGCCAGTCAGAATCAAGTATGCCAGCATCTTTATTCTGACCTATATCGTCTCCGCAGCGCACCGCATTACCGGGGCCTTGTACGAGTAAGGTTGTGTCCTTGCCTCCGCTGTTGATTTGGAGTGTGAGTTTTGAAAAGTTTTGCTGCAAGACTATGATGTGGTCGGGAGTTGGGGTGGCAAAACCCAAACATTTGTTTTTGTGGCGATCGGCGTTGGCTATGGCAGATAGAGAGTAGGATCCGCCTGTGGAACCTCTCAAAACTGCTGTTGGGGCTGCAAAACCTCGCGATAAACTTAAAGTGCCGAAATTGGCTGTTTCTGCTAAAACTGGTAGGGCGACGATCGCCGCGATCGCACCCAAGAGCGCACCGTTTTTGAAATTGGCTCCCTGATTAAACAACATGGCCATACTCCTGGCGTCACAACTTAAAATCACAACTCAGAATTTACCCATCGCAGCCCCTGGAATACAAACTATGGAGGAAGAATAATTTTTTTTAAATTAGTTCAACACCTCCTGGCTTATCTTCCTTATGTCTATCAGGACAATCCCTCTACGATCGCGCTCGCTTGTGCCACTCGGATTTCTGCCACAGGCGATCCACTCATATCCGAAATTGTACGGTGTCAAGATGATAAATTTGATACTTCTAGCCTTGCTGTTGGCCCTCGGTTCCCTATTGACACAGGTCTTGGTATTGTTACCTATAGGTCTATCCGGCTGGCTCCACCTCCCTAATTGGCTGAGCCTTGCCTTGATTTTGCTGGCTATTTCTTGGTGCTTGGGGGATTAGTGAGCAGTCATGAGTTAATTAGTGATTAGTCAAAAGTTAACGATCAATCATTCCGCTTCCCCCAATGGTCAAGGCCCAAGCGTCCTCGGTTTGATGATGTATACTTCACAAGGGACAATTCAAGAATCTAAAATCTAGGATTTGACATCTACCTATAGAATGATGCAACGACAAGTTTATTCGATATCAGGATTTCACTCTTCTGACAAAAGCCTGGGGGAAACTCCTAAAAAACAGGATCGTCCGATACACCGGGCGATCGTTTTAATGCTGGTGGCAACAGGTTTGCTGGGCCTGCACGCTAGTCGGCTGGTGGAATTGCAACTGATACAAGGGAAGCAACACCGGGAACGAGCCGAAAACAATCGCGTTCGCCTAGTGCCCATGCCGGCGAATCGCGGACAAATTATCGATCGCAAAGGCAAGTTGCTAGCGGCAAACAATTTAGCTCGATCGGTATATTTGTGGCCGAAAGAACAAACGCCGGAACAGTGGAAAGCGACAGCAGAAAAGTTGAGTCCGCTGGTTAAGATTCCGGCAAAAGAAATTTTAAAAAAAATAAAAGAGGTCGATCCTCTATCCTACAGACCGGTGCGGATCAAGCAAGCAATGCCGCCAGAGGTGTTTGTGCCACTAGCAGAAGAGGTGGGACAAATGCGGGGAGTGGAAGTGCGGCCAGAAGCGAACCGCTACTATCCCGAAGGCAGTTTGGCAGCTCACGCGATCGGATATATCGGCGAAGCTACCGCAGCCGACTTGGAAGCTCATCCCGAATATCCGATGGGGATGATTGTCGGTCAAATGGGCATAGAAGCGAGCTCTAACCAGAAGATTGCGGGAGTGTGGGGCGATCGGCTGATCGAAGTAAATGCCCAAAATGAAGAATTGCGGCTGATGGGAGAGACACCGCCCAAACCCGGTGAGGCGGTGCAGCTAACCATAGACTTGTCCATGCAAAAAGCAGCCGAAAAAGCCCTGGGGAACCGCCGGGGAGCAGTAGTGGCGCTGGATGTCAACACCGGGGCGGTATTAGTTATGGCCAGCCACCCGACTTTTGACCCCAATCTGTTTACGCGAAAAATCACTAAGGATGAGTGGAAAACTCTTCAAGATCCGGAAAATCCATTTTTGAATCGGGCCACGCAGGGCTATCCCCCCGGTAGCACCTTTAAAATTGTGACTTCCGTCGCGGCCCTGGAGTCGGGCAAATTTTCGCCGGACTCAATTCTCGGTACTTCGTCTTACATTACTGTGGGGGGAATTGATTTTAACGAACACAGTGGCGGTTTCGGCGACATCGGCTTTCAGGATGCTTTGGCTTTCAGCAGCAATACGTTTTTTTATCAATTGGGGATTAGTACCGGGCCGGAGCAAATTTCTAAGTGGGGACAGCGCTTGGGAATTGGCAAGGAGACGGATTTGAATCTTTTGGGGCTAGGCGGTGGCGATTACGGTCAAATCCCGACGCCGGAGGAGAAGGAGAAACTTTATAAAGAACCTTGGTATGCGGGTGATACGGTAACGATGTCGATCGGGCAGGGGTTGGTGTTGATGACTCCTTTGGAGGGGGCGGTAATGGTGAGTTCGATCGCTAATGGGGGTTATCGCGTGAAGCCTCATCTTTTGACTTCTATGACCGGCACAGCGGAGACTCAACGGGTACATACGGGGATGAAACCTTCAACAGTTCAGGTGATTAAGGAAGGACTGATCGCGGTAGTTGCCGAGGGTACTGGACAGGGATTGAATGACGGTTCGATTCCGCTGACGGCGGGCAAAACAGGGACTTCGGAGGTCATCGGACAGGAGGATCACTCTTTGTATGTCGCCTTCGGGCCCGCCCAGAAACCGGAAATTGCGATCGCCGTGGTTGTGGAAAATGGCGGTTATGGTTCTGTTGCCGCCGCCCCGATCGCCAAAGAGGTATTTCAAGCTTATTTTGGGCCACAGAAAAATGTGAAGCAGCCAGTAGTTATTAGTCCTTAGTCCTTAGTCCTTAGTCAGTAGTCATTAGTCATTAGTCCTTAGTTATTGGGAATGGGGAATTGGGCATAGTGTCTTGTTTTTCTTCTGACTTCTGACTACTGACTAATGACTACTGACTAATGACTACTGACTACTAACTAATTGAGCCGCATAAATATAGTAGCTTTGCGAATTCCTGTTATTTCTCCCGTACTGGTGACAGTTAGCGATCGCAAGTGATCGAACAATGGTCTTGCCGAAAGTTCAATTAACCTCAACAGCGGGATTTGTTTTTCCCAAATTGCCCTGCTGGAGGGCCAGTCTAAATAAAAATAGCCGTCGTTAGAGGGCGGTAGCGGTTCAATGCTGGTTTGAAAATCTTGATTGGCAACTAAAGAGCCTGTTTCGGCTGCTTCTAGTGCTGCGTCCATTGCTTCTACTGAAGTGGTGAAAATTTCGTATTTGCCGACGGTGGCTCGGACTCCTTTTGCCTCGGTTTCGATCGCACTTTTTCTATTATTTTCTTTACCATAATTCTGGCTAGTTGTCAACTGGGTCCAAGCGGTAATTTTCTGGTTTCTCAGAGTGAAGCTGCCGATGCTGTACTCTTTGCTGCGGGCAATTTCATCGAGTTTGTCGATCGCCTGTTGGGAATCAGCAGATTTTTCGGCGGCAAAAATCCAGTCAGCACTCTTTGACGAATTCGGAAGCACTGCTAAAGCGTATTCTCCTTGTACCCAGTCAAATATATCCTGCGGCAGGTTGACGCCCCAAAGTTGCTGAATATCTCCCAGGGTGCGATCGACTAAATTTGACACTTCTGGATTAGTAGAAACCGCCGATGACAAATCAGCCCAAAAATTCCTTAAGTCGGTGCTGGCGACCGCGAAAGGACTCGCTGAGGGAATGTATTGCAAGGCTTGCACAGGTTCGGAAAGCGTTGGAGAAGCTGTGTTTTCTCGCGATGTCACTAAAGCAGTTTGAGCCAGCAATCCCCGTCGGTTGACTCCGACAGCAACTGCGAGGGAATTAAGAGAAACTTGGGGATTTTGCTCGGTTGCTGATTGCGGGAGATTGACAAATGCTAAAGCGATTCTGCCTTGATTTAGCTGCTGCAAAGCTTTTTGATATTCGGGGGTATTGTTGAGATTTAGGTTAGCTGATTCAACGTTATTAATTGCATCTCGAATCACAATCGGGCTATTGGAAAACAAAACAAAATTTTGCTCCTCCCCAGAATTAAAATTACCGCCGATGGCTGCTGTTGCGAAGCTGGATGGCAACTTTGAAGTCGGCAGAGAAAACGGGTTAAAAGGCGAAAGTAAAGCAGATTTTTTCTGGGCTCTTGGTGCTTGTTTATAATTAATTCTCACGCCTTTATATATTTCCGACTGCACTGTTTTATCGCCACGAGATTGTTGGCGCCAGTAGGAGTCAAGAAATTTTTGGCTGCGATCGACTTTTTGGGAGGAAACGGCCAGCAAAAACCCGGTTTGTTTGCCGTTGCTGCTGTCGCCATCGAAATCTGGGTTTGTGACGGCGAGGGTAATTTCGTCACCTATCCAAGGTTGGATATCTCGACTGTAATCCAGGCCTGTATTGCCGAGGAAACTTTTTTTGATTTGCTCAAATTCTGCGTGCGATCGACTTCTTTCTTCGGGAGTGGCAAAAACTTGTCGCAATGCTTCGAGGCGATCGGGATTTACCAGCATTGATGCTAACAAAGGTGCTTGTTTCGAGACAAACACAGCCGCAGCCGGAGTAGTTGTCGGCCCGCCAGCGAGCAAATTCAGGGGAGTGTGAGTTGTCAGCCAGTAAAAACCACCGGCACTCAAGCCTAAGAGTGCCAAGACGCCAGCAAGGAGGAAAGAAAAGAACGATCGCAACTTCATACAACAAGGACTAATGACCACAGTCTATTATTAACTAGAGTAGCGCATGACCGTAGCTGTCGGCAGATACTTTTTGTGCTGTTCGCAAAAAAAAAGAATCAATTAAAATATTCTCAAGCTCTAAAACTCAAGTAAAATGCTAACAATATCAACGCCCCCCGAACAGCGAGTTTTACTGCCAAATATCAGTTGGCAGTTATATGAAAGCCTGCTAGCGGAACTGGGCAACCAACGTTCCACCAGAATTGCTTATCATCAAGGTCAATTAGAAATTATGGTGCCGCTACCGGAACATGAAAATCGCAACAGGCTGATCGATCGCTTAATTGTAACTCTCATAGAAGAACTCAATCTAGAGTACAACCCCTTTGGCTCGATGACGATCAAAAAACGCAAAAAAGCAGCGGGTAAAGAACCAGATTCCTGTTATTATATCCAGAATGAAGCACTGGTCAGAGGGAGAACAGAATTAGACTTTGCTCAAGATCCGCCGCCCGATTTAGCACTGGAAATTGATATTACCAGCAGTTCCTTAAATCAATTCGATTTATATGCAGATTTAGGCGTACCCGAAATTTGGCGGTACGATGGACGAAGCATCAAGTTTTATCAATTGCAAAATGGCGAATATGCCGAGTGCAATTTTTCGCGGGATTTCCCGATGCTACCTACTGCAAAAGTTGAGGAATTTATCGATCGCACTCAAACTACAGGCGCAACCACAGCAGTGCGAGAATTACGGGAATGGGTCAATCGATTTTAGATTTTAGATTTTAGATTTTAGATTTTAGAATTGAAGCATTCACCCCACGAATAAATACGTTCGGCAAGTTTCATCGGATACAGGTTTTTTATTTTTCCACGGATGAATCCGGGGGCTTGTATCCTGGATGCTTTCGGTAAAAAATCAAAAAAATCAGTAATTGTGCAGTCTACCACGGCACTCCTCGCGCATCAGAAAAATCTGCATCTAGAACCACCCCCGCATCGAATACAGCATCAGTTAAATCAGCTTTTCTAAACGACGTTATCGACAATTTTTCTATCTGTTCAACAGCGATAAAAAAGCCGATCGCAGTTAACCCCAGAATTACCCCAGAAACCAAAAATAAGACAATTCCCCTGAGAGTATCTCCGCCCAAAAATGTCACAATACCGCTAGCCCCGATCGCAGCAGCAGCCCCAGCCACAGCCCCCGCCACAATTCCAGCCTCGCACCGAGTCGCAGCAATCGCCGTCGCAGCGGTTCCGGCCACCGCCACAGCCCCCGCATCCGCCCCGGCTATCAGTCCAGTCAAAGCCCCAGCCGTCGTCACTGTCACCGCCGTTACCCCAGCCCTAGCAATCAAATTTCTCACCCGCCTGCGGCTTTGTCCGGTTCTGACACCCTGAAAATTTGCCCCCCTCAAAATCGCCCCGGTGAAATTGCAGCCTCGAATGTCGGAACCGCTGAAATTCGCCCCTGACAAGTCAAGCCCTTTAAAAGAACGGTTCCGCAAGTTTTGGTTAGCAAAATTGAGATTTTGAGGTAAAGTCATTCGATTTTAGATTTTAGATTTTAGATTTTAGATTAACCAAGCAAGGATCTGGGTTTTTAGATTTTAGATTATAGATTTTAGATTAACCAAGCACAGGGCATTTAGAATAAAGCCTGTGGTTTATAACGAGTTTCCATGTCTCCCATCTCCGAATCCCCATTTTCCCCCGAACAAATTGCTGCTGAAAGACTCAAACCAGAAGAATATCAAGAAATCGTTCAGCGTCTAGGCCGCCATCCTAATAAAGCTGAATTGGGAATGTTCGGCGTTATGTGGAGCGAACACTGCTGTTACAAAAATTCGCGGCCACTATTAAAACAGTTTCCCACAGAGGGCGATCGAATTCTCGTCGGGCCCGGAGAAAATGCCGGCGTCGTAGACTTGGGAGAAGGCTTGCAACTCGCCTTCAAAATTGAATCCCACAACCACCCGTCAGCAGTCGAACCTTTCCAAGGTGCAGCAACCGGTGTCGGGGGGATTCTCCGCGATATCTTCACAATGGGTGCTCGCCCGATCGCACTTTTAAATTCCCTGCGTTTCGGCAACTTAGACGATGCTAAAACTCAGAGATTGTTCAAAGGCGTAGTATCGGGAATTTCCCATTATGGAAATTGCATCGGCGTGCCCACAGTTGGCGGCGAAGTTTACTTCGATCCTGCTTATTCCGGCAACCCATTAGTTAACGTCATGGCCTTGGGTTTAATGGAAACTCAAGAAATCGTCAAGTCTGGGGCATCGGGAATCGGAAATCCCGTGCTTTACGTCGGTTCAACTACTGGCAGAGATGGCATGGGAGGAGCAAGTTTTGCCAGTGCAGAATTGACCGACAAATCAATGGACGATCGCCCCGCCGTCCAAGTAGGAGATCCATTTTTAGAAAAATCCTTAATTGAAGCTTGTTTAGAAGCATTCAAAACCGGTGCAGTCGTCGCCGCCCAAGACATGGGTGCGGCGGGAATCACCTGTTCGACATCAGAAATGGCAGCCAAAGGCGGCGTCGGCATTGAATTCGATTTAGACAAAGTTCCCGTTCGAGAAAGCGGTATGGTTCCCTACGAATACCTGCTTTCGGAATCCCAAGAACGGATGTTATTTGTTGCCCAAAAAGGACGGGAACAGGAATTAATCGATATTTTCCACAGATGGGGATTGCACGCCGTAGTAGCGGGGACAGTCATCGAAGAGCCGATCGTCCGAATTCTCTTTAAAGGCGAAATCGCTGCCGAAATTACCGCAACTGCTTTGGCAGATAACACGCCAATTTATCACCGAGAACTGTTGACAGAACCGCCAGAATATGCTAAAAAAGCATGGGAATGGAAGGCGGATTCCCTGCCACAATCCACAGTTGCAGGTATCGAAATTAACGGCAATTTCCAAACTTGGAATCAGATTTTGCTGACGCTTTTAGATACTCCCACCATCGCTTCTAAACGCTGGGTTTATCGCCAATACGACCATCAAGTGCAAAACAATACTGTTGTTTTACCGGGAGGCGCTGATGCTGCGGTTGTCAGATTGCGTCCGCTAGAACCCTGCCACTCTTCTCTTGCTAACGGGTTAGAAGTACACCCCCTTGCTAAGGGGGATCTACAGAGAGAAAATGCTGTTTCTCTAGCTTCCGAAAGCAAACAGGAAGAAGAGGTAATTCCTTTATTTACAAAGGCACAAGGTAGGGAAACTCCAAAAGTTTCTCCCCCCCTTAGCAAGGAGGAAGCGCCGCAGGGGGCTATTCCCGGAGTTGCTGCAACGGTTGATTGCAATTCTCGTTATGTTTATCTCGATCCTTATGAAGGTGCAAAAGCAGTCGTAGCGGAAGCAGCGAGAAATTTGAGTTGTGTGGGTGCTGAACCTCTCGCAGTTACTGATAATTTGAATTTTGGCAGTCCTGAAAAGCCGATCGGATATTGGCAGTTAGCGTCAGCTTGTCGCGGGATTGCTGATGCTTGTCGGGAGTTGGGAACGCCTGTTACTGGCGGCAATGTTTCTCTTTACAATGAAACGGTTGATGCTGAGGGGAATCCTCAACCAATTTATCCGACTCCGGTAATCGGAATGGTGGGGTTAATTCCCGATTTGACCAAGATTTCGGGCCAAGCTTGGCTAAAGAAAGGTGATTTAATTTATGTGCTGGGAATTGGTGAATCATCCCAAAACTCAGAACTTCCATCTGACAGCTCAAAAATCGAAACTTCTCCTACTTTGGGAGGTTCGGAATATTTAGCAGCAATTCACGGGATTGTAGCTGGGAAACCGCCAAGGATAGATTTTGAGTTGGAAAGAAAAGTGCAATCGGTTTGTCGCGATGGAATTCGGCAAGGTTGGGTATGTTCTGCCCATGATTGTGCGGAAGGTGGAATTGCGATCGCCCTCGCGGAATGCTGTATTTCTGCTAAAATGGGTGCAGAAATTCATCTCAGTTTCAATTCGGCAAATGTCCGCCGCTGGGATGAAATTTTGTTTGGTGAAATGGGCAACTGCATTGTAGTTTCAGTCGCACCGAAAAATCAAGAGATTTGGGAGGCTTACCTGCAAGAACATTTGACCAAAATGTGGCATAAAATTGGTTTAGTTTGCTGTGCTGAATCACCTTTGCGGGTTGTGAGTGCTGACAATCAAGTGTTAATTGAGGTGGCGATGGGTGAGATGGGCGATCGATTCTATAATGCGATCGAGCGTCGGATTGGATCTGTTTGACAACGTGAAGTTTCGATCCCCCTAAATCCCTTAAAAAGGGGAGTAGGAGTTGACTTTTAATACTCTTGTCCCCCCTTTCTTAAGGGGGGCTAGGGGGGATCTCCGGGTTTAAAAACACGCCCAAGAACCCCGACTTCTTACAAAATTCACGATTCTTAGAAAAACCTATAACTGAAGTCCGGGTTCTTAGACACTATACAATATAAACAATATCATTCCTAAAATAAATGATTTGCTGTATCAATCCCGACTGCCCCAATCCTCAAAACCCGGACGGGCAAACATATTGCATCAGTTGTGGTCTTCAACTCGTACCCATCCTGCGAAATCGTTTCCGCATGATCAAACTCCTCGGTCAAGGTGGCTTCGGCAGAACCTATTTAGCAGAAGATATCGATCGACTAAATCAACGCTGTGTCGTTAAACAATTAGCACCCGATGTCCAGGGAACGTGGGCGATTAACAAAGCGGTAGAATTATTTCAGCTAGAAGCCCGACAACTGCAACAGCTAGGACAACATCCCCAAATTCCATCACTAGATGCCTACTTTGAAGACAACAAATATTTGTATCTCGTACAACAGTTTGTGGATGGGGATAATTTGTTGACGCTTTTCCAAAATCAGGGAATTTTGCCAGAAAGCCAAGTTAAGCAACTGTTACTAGAACTTCTACCTGTTCTCAAGTTTATTCACGAACAAAAAATTATTCACCGAGATATCAAGCCTGAGAATATTATGTGCCGTCGCAGCGACGGTGTGTTAGTGCTGATTGATTTCGGAGTTTCCAAACAGTTGTCGGGAACAGTGATATCGCGACAGGGAACGCAAATTGGTTCGCATGGTTATGCACCGCTTGAACAAATGCAAGGGGGTGAAGCTTATGCAGCAAGCGATTTGTTTAGCTTGGGGGCGACGGCTTTTCATCTACTGACGGGGGTACATCCTTATGGTTTGTGGACGGAACACGGTTATAGCTGGACTGGAAATTGGCAGCAACATTTGAAGAGTCCCATAGACAAGGAATTGGAATTGATTTTATCTAAGTTGTTGGCAAAAGATATCCAGCAGCGCTATCAATCAGCAGAGGAAGTTTTAAGAGATTTTCACGGTCAGTCAAGACAAACTCCCGCACCGATACCAACTCCCACAATTCCTGTGATTCCACAGCACTCTTTGCCGTTACAAACTAACACAACAAGGCGAGGTTTCTTGCAATTAGCGGGTTTTGCTGGGGGAGGATTTGCATTAGCTGTGCTGGGTCAAAGTTTGTTGAACAACAAAACTTCTTCATCTTCACCAAATCTTCCACCTTCATCCAACAAGGCGGCCCCATCTCCTAAATCCTCAGCTCAAAAATCATCTCCAAAAACTACAGCCAAAAGTTCATCGCCAAAACCATCTCCACAATCTGTAGCAGAAAGTCCATCGCCAAAACCCTCTCCAAAACCATCTCCAAAACCCGCAGCAGAAACTCCAAAACCTCAGCCATCTTCCAATGCTTTAAAAAGCTTTACTTTTGAAACAGTGGCAGTCAACTCAACCGGCCAAATCGCCAACCGCCGTCAAGGAAAAGCACAGGCTTTTATAGAAAATATGGGGAATGGTATTACTCTAGAGATGGTAGCAATTCCTGGCGGCAGTTTCGTGATGGGTTCGCCCGATACGGAAGTCGGACGAAGTAGTTATGAAGGGCCGCAGCGTACCGTGAATATCCCTGCTTTTTTTATTGGTAAATATGAGATAACTCAAGAACAATACCAAGCGGTGATGGGAAATAACCCTTCTGAGTTCAAAGGTGCGAAACTTCCTGTCGAAAAAGTAAGCTGGAATGACGCTGTGGAATTCTGCAAGCGGCTTTCTAAAAAAACAGGCAAGACTTATCGCTTACCTTCACAAGCGGAATGGGAATATGCTTGCCGCGCCGGAACTAAAACACCTTTCTATTTT
Organism: Microcoleus sp. B4-C2; assembly: GCF_036705265.1. Taxonomy (NCBI): domain Bacteria; kingdom Bacillati; phylum Cyanobacteriota; class Cyanophyceae; order Oscillatoriales; family Microcoleaceae; genus Microcoleus; species Microcoleus sp. B4-C2. Next base: position 5,120 of record NZ_JAUBUB010000023.1, on the reverse strand, counting down.
GGCGAAACTATTACCCCAGATTTAGTTAATTATAATGGCAATAATCCCTACGCTGGGGCATCGAAGGGACTTTACCGCAAACAAACAACTGATGTCGGGAATTTTTCACCCAATGCTTTTGGACTTTATGATATGCACGGGAATGTTTGGGAATGGTGCAGTCATCCCGACAACGATCGAAGCGATCGCCGCGTGCGGTGTGGCGGTTCCTGGAAGGACGCTGCGGTGAATTGTCGCAGTGCGTATCGTCTTAGCAATGTGGCGGGCGATCGTTACTCGGACATCGGTTTTCGCGTGGCTTTGGTTTCCGCGTAGTCTCTGGTTTTCGGTTCTGTAAAGTAGTCTCCCGCGAGGACTTTTCTTTTAAGGCTTGGCGGTTTCAACGTGGTTTATAAATATAGTCCTGGAGGCATCAAAACCAAAGAAACCGGGTTTTTTGGGGTTTTTGCGGTCTGTAGCGCGTCTTCTGGGCAAAAAAACCCGGTTTCTGACCACCCGTGCATAAGTCCTATAATAGTTAAAATATGCCAAGGTCACACATTAGGAAGGATAAAAAATATGACCCTCAATCTTCCTCTTCCCGATTCAATTGAAAATTTTATTAACGAACAAGTGGCAATCGGAGGCTACAGTAATGCAGCGGAATACATCTTGCACCTAATTCGCCAAGAACAAGCAAGAGCCGCGCGGGTTGAGTCGTTATTGTTGGCTGGTTTGGATAGTGGCAATTCTATAGAGATTACCGATGATTGGTGGGAGCAAAAACGCGCTCAGTTGGTGCAGAAACTTGACCCACAGCAGCAATGACTAAACGGATTGTCATTACACCAAGAGCAAGTCAAGATTTAGACGAAAATTTTGCTTATATTGCTCAAAATAATCTTGATGCTGCATTGCGTTTTTTTGATGCAGCACGTCAGACATTTGCGAGATTGGCTCAAATGTCGGGAATGGGTCGCCTGTATCCGGTTAAAAATCCACGGTTGGAGGGTTTGCGAAGATTGTCAGTTAGGGGGTTTGAGAATTATCTGATTTTCTATCTGTCTTTTGATAACTATATTGAGGTAGTGAGAATTCTGCACGCAGCGAGAGATTTAGAGGAAGTTTTGTCAGGAGATGAAGCTGATTGACTTTGTAGAGTAGGAAAATTTTTCAGGCTGCCAAATCTCCATCCCACGGTTCACTCCTGTCGGTATTACTTAATACTCGATCGCCCCCAAAATGACATTACATGGCCGCACAGATTCCCATGATGATATAGTATGTCAATCTCACAGAAAAGTCAAGCTCGATCGCCCTTAAATTCTAATATTTCAAAAAGCTCATCAAGCAATTTCCTAATTTATTTTCCATTGCACGATCGCCAATCTCTTCAGTCTGGCGTTGCGCTGACTTCGTTTGACAATCGCCCCAGCCATCGCCCCAGCCATCGCCCCAGCCATCGCCCCAGCCCTCGCCCGCTGTTAATTAAGGTTAATATAGGATTTGGGGGCGATCGATACTACAATGCCATTAAACGCCGCATCGCTTCTGTCTGAAATGCTACACGATTTGGAAATAATGACAGATCCGTGGCAAGATTAAGGGAATGTTAAGTTATGCGACGCCTTCGCAAACAAGATTTCCCGCTGAAACTGTCCCCCTAACCCACCTTCCCCATTAGGAACCCACCCATCTATGATTCCCAACCATTCCTTCGCGGCTGACGAGCATTCTAGCAAACCCGACAAGCCCGAGGAAGCTTGTGGCGTTTTCGGTATCTACGCACCGGGTGAAGATGTCGCCAAGTTGACCTACTTCGGTTTGTATGCTTTGCAGCACCGCGGTCAGGAATCAGCAGGAATTGCCACCTTTGACGGTGAAAAAGTCCACCTGCACAAAGATATGGGACTGGTTTCCCAAGTCTTCAACGAATCGAGTTTAGGTCACTTGCCCGGTAACTTAGCCGTAGGGCACACTCGCTACTCTACTACCGGCTCCTCGCGCGTGGTCAACGCTCAGCCTGTGGTTGTCGAAACTCGTTTGGGAAGTCTGGCCCTAGCACATAACGGTAATCTTGTCAATACTAAAGAATTGCGCGAAGAATTGCTGTCTCGGAAGTGCGAATTTGTCAGCACGACGGATTCAGAGGCGATCGCAGTGGCGATCGGTTCCGAGGTAGACAAGGGCAAAGACTGGCTGGAAGCAGCGATCAGTGCCTTTGGTATGTGCCAAGGAGCCTTTAGTTTGACGATCGCCACCCCTAAAGGCGTGATGGGAGTCCGCGACCCCCAAGGCGTCCGCCCGTTGGTAATTGGCATCCTCCCCACAACTCCGGTACGATACGTTTTAGCATCGGAAACTTGCGGCTTGGATATTATCGGTGCTGAATTTTTGCGGGACGTAGAACCCGGGGAATTAGTTTGGATTACAGAGGAAGGTATGGCTTCCTTCCACTGGAGCCAGCAACAGAAGCGCAAACTTTGCATCTTTGAAATGATCTATTTTGCTCGCCCCGACAGCCAGATGGAAGGTGAAAGTTTGTACAGCTACCGACTGCGGATCGGGCGTTTGTTGGCAGCAGAATCTCCGGCTGATGCTGATATAGTTATCGGCGTTCCCGATTCTGGAATCCCGGCGGCGATCGGCTTTTCTCAAGCTTCCGGCATTCCTTACGCCGAAGGATTGATTAAAAATCGCTACGTCGGGCGCACTTTTATTCAACCGACTCAGACAATGCGTGAGTCAGGAATCCGCATGAAACTCAACCCTCTCAAAGATGTGTTGGAAGGGAAGCGGGTAATTATTATCGATGATTCGATCGTGCGCGGCACTACCAGTCGCAAAATCGTCAAAGCCTTGCGGGATGCTGGCGCAACAGCAGTTCACATGAGAATTTCCTCGCCACCGGTGACTCATCCGTGTTTCTACGGTATCGACACCGACAATCAAGATCAGTTGATTGCTGCTACTAAGTCAGTCGCAGAAATCGGCACCCAAATTGGGGTTGATTCCTTGGCTTTCTTGAGTTGGGATGGAATGCTGAGGGCGACTAACGAAGACCCGATGAGTTTTTGTTCGGCGTGTTTCACCGGTGATTATCCGATCGACGTTCCAGAAATGGTAAAACGGTCTAAGCTCATATTAGAAAAAGCTGGAACCTAGAAAATCCCAAAGCGAGAAAGCGATCGCCCGTCACTTTCCGCAATTTATGGATTTTCAAGTTTTTCTGGTAAGTCATTGCCAGAATGTGTGTAGAAATGTTACATTAACTTAGCTTTAGCAATTCTTGCAGAATTTGTGAACTGTAGTGAACAGTCGCTTGGGTAGAACTTGTGCGAAACCCAACCCTCGGATTGGAGATGGGAGATTGGAGATTTGAGATTTGTGCTTGAATCTAAAATCGGCAATCTAAAATCGATGGTTTTTCCCTACACTCTCGTTCACAATTCCTGCTCGAAACGCTGTATGCTACCTGCAGACTGGAGGTAGTTCCTCCAGATGTCCACTCTCAGATGGAAGTCGCATTTCGCACCAACAACGGGCACATGAGATTTTTTCAGATAACAGGGTCGATCGCACTAATTTTTCCGACACAAGTATTCGACAAGCCAACTTGCTTGAGAATCGCGGACGGGCTATTCATGCGAACTAAATAACTTTAGAAACCCTTGCAGAGTAAAAAGATGGCTCCTTGCAGGTTGAATGTTACCTCACCTGCATAGGGCATACAACCCCCCGACTCCTGTCCGGGAGAGCCAAAAATTTAGATATTAGTTTAAGCCCCCAGATTCATCTGTGGAGTGAATCTAAAATCTAAAATCTAAAATCTAAAATCGATTGACTGTTAAAAGAAGGCGGAATGCGGTTTCTCAAGTCAGCTTAAATCGGAAACTTCGTGCAATCAAATACTGTTCTCAATCAGCCGAGCAATCAAGGCTCATCCTCTCGTACAGCAGAGTTACCTTTTACTCTTCAAGATATCAAGGCAGCCATTCCAGCCCACTGTTTTGAGCCATCGGCATGGAAATCTCTGGCTTATTTCTTTTTAGATATTGGCATCATCGCAGGTTTGTATGCGATCGCCTACACCCTGGATTCCTGGCTCTTTTATCCAATCTTTTGGTTGATGCAGGGAACCATGTTTTGGGCATTGTTTGTAGTGGGTCACGACTGCGGACACGGTTCATTTTCTAAGAGCAAATGGCTCAACAACCTGATCGGACACCTGTCCCACGCTCCAATTCTCGTGCCCTTCCACGGTTGGCGGATTAGTCACAGAACCCACCACGCAAATACAGGCAGCTTAGATAACGATGAAAGCTGGTATCCGGTATCGGAAAGCAAATACAATCAAATGCCTTGGTACGAAAAGCTAGGACGCTTTTATTTGATGTTATTTGCCTATCCAATTTATCTATTTCGCCGATCGCCCGATCGGGTAGGTTCTCACTTCATGCCCGGTAGCCCGATTTTCCGTCCGTCCGAAAAATGGGATGTGTTGACAAGTTCCGCATCCTTGGTACTGATGGTAGGCTTTTTAGGCGCGCTAACCTATCAGTTTGGTTGGCTGTTTTTACTCAAGTTCTACTTGGTTCCCTATGTAGTGTTCGTGATGTGGCTGGATTTGGTAACATTCCTGCACCACACAGAAGCCGATATTCCTTGGTATCGCGGTAATGATTGGTCTTTCTTGAAAGGTGCATTGTCTACGATCGATCGCGACTACGGAATCATCAATTCCATCCATCACGATATCGGCACCCACGTAGCCCACCACATTTTCTCGACAATGCCGCACTATCACTTGAAGGAAGCAACGGAAGCAATTAAACCCGTGTTGGGCGATTATTATCGCAAGTCAACCGATCCAATTTGGAAGAGCTTTATTCGCTCTTACTGGGATTGTCATTTTGTCTCCGATACAGGTTCTGGAGTTTACTACGAATCACCTAACAGTCGGCGATCTGCTGAAGTTAAGTAGTTTAAATAAACAATAGAAGAGGTAAAAACTCGGCTTCTTTAAGAAACCGGGTTTTTCTTTTTTATGCGTGTTTGATAAGGATCGCGAATTAAATAACTTACAATTTTAATTGTTATTGTGGGATGGGCGTCGGGCCCGTCCTTTTTGGACGGGCCCG